>NZ_KB899415.1 GCF_000378205.1 Sediminispirochaeta bajacaliforniensis DSM 16054
AAGGCCGAGCGTCAGGGATGCGGAGAACGGCCTGAAGGCCGGTCCGAGCACAGAGTGCGAGGACGGGAGCGAAGCGGACTTCGGAGCAATCCCGACCCGAGCGAGAAGCGAGGGGGACGCCCAGATGAAAAAAACGAAGGGGAGGCAGATGAAGAGCCGGGGAAATGAGGGCTGATAAAGAATTTAGAGAATCTAATACTATACTGGTGCTATACTTTGTTCATATGTGTATAAGGAAGGAGATAAAGAGATGGTAAAAAGAAATATTGTGCATGTGCTTTTATTGGGAGTGGTTTCTGTGGTTCTTGTTTTATCGTGTGCAACCACAGCACCGATGAGTGAGAGGAACGAAAAGTTTCAGGAAGAATCAGGAATATCAATTGGCTTTGCCCTTCGGGGGCTGTATTCCCTTGGCGATGGGACCATGAAGCAGTTGTATGAAGATATTCTTGATGGACGGATCGACTTCATCTATGCAGCTGATGCAGACTATGTTGTGGAAATAGATATGAACCAAAATCCTGATATGTTAAGGAACGTATCGATTGGCCCTATCCCTGCTGAATTAACAGATGCAGATAAAGCAGTCTATTTTACTGCAACCTTGGGGATGGTATCAAAGCTCAAGGATTATTCCGGTGTTGATGTAGACAAAGAGGATGTTGCAAAAGTATTTTTTGAGATAGTAAAAGCCTATATAGACAGCGGTTATGCATTGACACTAAACGAACAGGTGGTGGTAATCGATGAAGGATTGAAGGCCCTTGAATCTGGAACGATTGGGGAATTTGCCTTGAGACATATGGAAATTGCTACCAACAGCATAGTGCTGAAATAAAGCTACGTTCGGTCGGACAGGTATAGCACGAGATCTGTGAATGAAAAGGAAGGAGTTTTCCATGAGAAAGGTAGTACAGATTTTTTTGGGTCTATCGGTGGTCTTATTATTGGTGAATTGTACTAGTACGCCTGACTATCCTAAAGTGATTGACAGGGGAGAGTACAACCCCGATAGAGTATCTTCTGCAGAGCTTGCGCGTTTATATATTCATAATTACATAGCCGTTCTTAAAATTGATGATGCCGATGTCGATTGGAATGCAACAGAGGAAGATTTTGCCCGCCAAGTTGTTAGGATTCCATCCGGCATACATGTATTAACTGTTAAATATGATACGGGGAAAGTATTTACTATGTTTCCTATGAAGGCGATCGGAAAATTTGATGCTGGTAAAGATTATATGCTTGAAGGAATGCAGGAAGGGGGTAAGGTCAGAATTAAGATCTATGATATGAATGAAGGTATGGAGGCTTCTTTAAACCTTGAGAAATTGCAGGGGAATGATGAGAGTACCATAAGTCAATACATAAAATATGTCCTGAACCCTACGATGGAAGAAAATAATCATTCTGTTAAATTGGAAAATGAAGAGTTTTTAGTGCTGTTTAAGCCTGATATGATATATGAAGTGACGAATAAGCATACTGGTGAAACGAAAATCGGCAGACGTGGGTTTGAGATGGATTTTACCATGACAAATGCCAAAACGTATTTACTTGAGGTAGATCCTGCGACCATGACGCGCGATGAATTCCTGGAAACCAGCGATTATAAAAACAGGTCCAAGATAGTGATGATACCGATTGCATGCGATGGGCAAAGTGTAACGTACACATTCGTAAAACCAGAAGAACAAGCTGGAGAAGAGATTAGCTTTTCAATCTCCGAATTGGCTGATGCTTCGTCTTGAATGGCCGAGTCGTTTTGAGAAAAGCTTAAAAAGTGGGTTACAAAACATCAGGAAAGTCGCGAAATGGTTAAGCAGAAACTCAAGCTGTTCATTGCTGACTTGAATGCTCTTAAATTGAAGAATCGCATGGTCGATGAGGATAGCGTCTTATTGATATCCATCGGAATCCATGGCGAGGTGTATTGATTTGAAAAGCATCGGTCTTATCTTATTTATCTCTGTCTTGTCATTTTACGCTGAATGTGTACCCAGCCAGAGGCCGGGGATCTCGATATAGATGAATTTCAGGACTTCGGAGCAATCCCGAGTGCGAGCGGGAAGCGAGGGGGACGTCCAGATGAGACGGGAAGAGGCACACTGAATGTAGCGAAGGTGATGGGAACAGATGTGAGTATAGGAACCCTTTCAAAAGGGTTGAGAGGGCTTGATGTGTTGTACCAGAACCACCGGATAAAGAACTGGCCATAGAATAAGAAAGCGGCAGAAATAAAAGGGAAGAAAGAAATGATTCAAGAAAAATTTCGTTTTATTAAACCATGCAGCGCACTCGAAAAGTATATTCGCTATCACTGGATTTTGCATAGTAACGCCAAGATATCCCAACTTACGTTTCCAATTGGCTGTATGCAGCTCGTTTTTCACAAAGGAACACCTCTTTACGTTTCTACATCCGGAAGCTTGCAGAGCTATGCAACCGTCAGCGGACAAACTAATTATCCGTCGTATTTAAAATCTTCAGGTAATTTAAAAATGTTTGTTACGGTGTTCGAACCGTATGCAGCAGGTTGCATTTTAAAACTGCCGTGTAATCTTTTATATGGTTGTGAGGTTGCTGTGAAAGATTTAGATGACAGGAGTTTGAATGGACTTGCAGAACGAATCATTGAAACAGAAAATGATGACATTTGTATCAAGTTGATTGAGCTATGGCTTTTGCAGCGTATTTCTGAATCGTTTGATGACTTAAATACGAATAGGGTTCGTAGTGTTGTTCGGGAAATGAATCAAAATCCGTTCGTAAGCCTTCAAAAACTGTCGGAAGTAACAAATCTGTCACGAAAACAATTTAATCGTATTTTTACCGATATGCTCGGCATGAATCCGAAGGAGTTTTACCGTATTGTTCGTTTCCAACGTGCACTTAGTATGATGCAGAAAAAAACGAACACTGTGGATCATTTTTCTGACATAGCGTGCGCCTGTGGCTTCTCTGACCAGTCGCACATGATAAGAGAAATTAAAACATTTTCCGGGCTGACACCGCTGCAACTTGTCAAAGAAGGCTTTTTATATTCAGATTATTTTTCACAGCCTATATAGAATGTCTTTTTTCTTCTATAAGCGGACATTTTTCACATGTAGAATTGCTATTATGAAAACTTGGGAAAATAATACAATTCTTTTTTTGGCGGGCCAGGCTGTGACATTGTTCGGGTCGACGGTTGTACAGATGGCAATAATCTGGTTTGTGACGAAGCAAACTTCGCTCGGAAAGTGGGTAGCCATATTTACAATCTGTTCGTATCTGCCTCAGTTTTTGATTTCATTTGTAGGCGGTGTATGGGCTGACCGATATGATCGTAAACGCGTCATCATTGGTGCGGATGCCGTTATTGCACTTGTTACGTTAGGCATGTTTTTGCTTATGCCGTATATTGCTGATGACGTACATCAGAATATGTTGCTATACGCCCTGCTTGTTATGTCTGTAGTGCGTTCTTTTGGCGCCGGTGTCCAAACCCCGGCTATAAATGCAGTGTTGCCATCGATAGTGCCAGCAACCGAACTCATGCGATTCAACGGAATAAACGCAACTTTTCAGGCAGTTATGCAATTTGCATCCCCAGCAGCTGCAGGCGTGCTACTTTCATATAGCTCCATCCGGTATGCACTGCTGGTGGATGTTGTAACCGCCGCGATAGGCGTCAGCATGTGTCTATTCGTGGCAATTCCACAGATTACCTCGGAAGGAAAAGGGGATGCTGTACCGGAAACAAATGCTTCTGACACAAAGCAAACCTTTTTACCGACATGAAATACGGATTGCGCTATGTTGCATCGTCCCCTTTGATAGCGCGTGTTCTGATTGTATACGGGCTTTTTATTTTTCTAAGTACTCCTGCGGGATTTCTTGCGCAGCTGTATGTGAACCGTACATACGGTACGGCATATTGGTATATGACAGCGGTTGAGCTTGTCGGCTTTTTCGGTATGACCGGCGGTGGAATCTTGATGAGTACATGGGGGGGATTCAAAAACAGACAGAAGACGTTTGCAGCAGGACTTGCTTTATTCGGTGTGCTTGCCGTCGGGATGGGGGGGGGCATCGAATTTTATTTTGTATCTTGGATGTATGCTTTTATACGGAATTGCTCTTACCATGACTCAGACAGCTGCCACAACGCTGATTCAGGAAAATACAGAGACCTCGATGCAGGGGCGGGTGTTCGGATTACTCAGTTCCGCATACGCGCTTTTTCTTCCTATGGGAATGGCAGCTTTTGGTCCTTTGGCAGATGCAATGTCTATGAAAATAATAATGATAGCATCTGGATCGATCCTCGTTTTACTCGGCGGAACAGTATATATCGCTAAGGCAGATTAAATTGTGTTACTGTATTTCATGTTTTCTGGTAAGTTTAAACATAGTAGAAGGCGCTTCTCAAAATAAAGAACGGGAAGACAGCTAACAACTGCTTCAACCTGATATTTGCTTTGTCACATTTTGTGCTGTCGCTACGCTCCTGACGCACAAATTGCGTCAAGCCCTACGGGCACGAAAATACAGGTTAAGCAAATGTTATACGGATTTCACGAGGTTTATAATGATATAACGAACTGGCAAATGAGCTAATGCGGATTGAGCAACACTATAGCAAACGGTCTGAATTTACTACTTTGACACGGGATATCTCACTTCTAAGCCAATCTCATGCGGAGAAAGCAATGCTTAGCTTCGCTAACCAACAACATAATATATGAAGTATTTAACCTGATGCCTGTTTCTTTTGCATAGCACAGCCCTGCCTTTGAAGCTCTTTGATCACTCGACTTGTGATCAATTTCGAGGCAGTAGCCCCCTTCTCTAATTTGTCAAAGACCCCTGATTTGAGGTTCCGCCCGGTGGGTCAGGAACCTCACTCACCCCTCGTAAATGATTTTCTTCCGTATCCTCTTTGCAGTTCCCAGCTTGAAAACTCGGACACAGGAATTTCTCAAAAAAACTGCCAGATTTATAAATCTGTGAGAGTTTCCGTAAAAAATCGTCTACAGTTGCTTCTGATTGCAGAAAAATATTCCTTCCGCCTGTCACGGATACCCGGGAGACAAATCGAGTTACAGGAGAACAGAGATGATAAGAAAAAGTGTCATAGTCGCGACGGCGGCCGTTCTGGCCTTGCTTATTTTTGCAGGCTGTTCCAACGGGACAACAGATCATGTGAGGCCGGCAGAGACCTACACCGTCACCTACAACGCCAACGGCGCAAACTCGGGGACGGTTCCCACGGACGGCAGTGCGTACCTTGCTGGCGACGAGGTGACGGTCCTGGGCAACACCGGAAGGCTTGCCCTTGATGATGAAAAAGTCAAAATAAAAGTGCAGACCCCAAACTTGGCTACTGTATTTCCTTTTGGGGTATAATTTTCCTGTTGCCGCAACAACTATTTTTTTATTTCCGTTGGACGGCTTATGGGTATGGTCATATGGAATTTGTTTCACCTCATTTGCTTTTCAAAACGGAAGAAATAATCTCCGCCTACCATGTCTTCGGGTGTGTTGGGATCTTTGTGCTGCGGATTGAAGAATTCCACTATATGAAAGCCACAGCGATTCACATAAAAATGAACATTTCGCTTTTCAAAATATGGGGTAACAGTTTCCCAAACCTTTGTGTCAGGGTGCAGCTTTTCAAGCTCCTTCCAAATAGCCTGTCCCACACCACGACTCTGCGTTCCATATTTTACATAGAGAAAATCAAGATGATTGTGTTGTGTTTCTTCGTCAATTATAACGATGGCCCCACCGACCATTTCACCATCTACCATCGCTTTGAAAGCGATTGCCCCTTTGCTATTTAATGAATGGTCGATATCCTCTTTGGGAAGTATCTCTGCATCAAAATCAGAAAACTCCGCTGCTGCTCCTTTTTGGAAAGCCTCTTGCATATCCTTTTTGTAATTTGCCAAATCTTCTTGACTTACAGGTAATAACGTTAAATTCATGTACGACGCTCCTTTTGCAGAATAATGATACTTTTTCCGCTTTACGATAAGGAATATTGCTGTAAAAACAACCGCCATCACTTCAGCCACAACAATGGAAAGCCAAATACCATCAATTCCCCAAATCATCGGGAGAATCAAAACGGCGCTGACCTCAAACACCAATGTACGCAAAAAGGAAATCAAAGCGGAGGTTAGTCCATCATTCAGTGCAGTAAAGAAGCCTGAACCGAAAATGGCAAAACCCATAAAGGGAAATGCAATGGCGAAAATACGGAACCCGGAAACAGTCAGATCTGCCAGTTCCTTGTCGTAGCCCACGAATATTTGTGCCAACGGAACAGCCAGCAGCTGTGCGGCAGTTACCATAACGATGCCGCTAATGCCAAGTAAATGAAGGCTCTTTTTTAAAAGGCCCTTTAGCTCGTTGTGATTTTTTGCACCGTCGTGATAAGCGATGATGGGGGCTACTCCAATAGAGTACCCTATGAAGGTAGCCGCGAAAATCATGCTGACATACATCATGACACCGTAGGCTGCCACGCCGTTTTCTCCGGCGAATTTCAGAAGCTGTATGTTATAGAGCATTCCCACGATACTCATGGAAACGTTACTCATAAATTCGGAAGATCCGTTGGTACAAGCCTTAAAAATAGCCTTGCCGTCAAAGCTGGTTTTGCCAAGGCGAAGAATACTGTTGTTTTTTTGAGAAAAATAGATAAGAGGAATAACACCGCCTATAAGCTGGCTGAATGCTGTGGCAATAGCTGCACCTGCCAGCTTATATTCCGGCGGCAGGAGAATCACCAAAACCGCATCCAAAACCATATTGGTGACACCGGCTGCACCCGTCACCAAAAGACCGAGATGAGGCTTTTCCGCTGCTACAAAAAAGCTCTGAAACAGAAGCTGTAACACAAGAAACGGTAACGTCATAAGAATAATTCGTCCGTAAACAATGCAATGCCCAAGAAGCTCGCCTTTTGCGCCAAGCAGTGTGGCAATCGAACGAATAAATACAAATCCTAATGTAGCGAATAAGACACTAAGAATAAAAGCCACATACACAAACAGAGAAAAATATCTGTTTGCCCTCTCCTTGTCACCAGCACCAAAGGTGTTGGCAACAATGGCGGTTCCTCCGGTACCAAACATGAAGCCAACGGTTGCCACGATCATCAAAAAGGGCATGATCAGATTGACTGCAGAAAATGCAGTTGTGCCTGTATAGTTAGCAACAAAGAAACCGTCCACCACGCTGTAAATAGATGTAAAGATCATCATAGCAATGGACGGAAGTGAAAATCTTATCAGTTTGCCATAGGTAAAACGATCTGAAAGTTGTATCTTCATGATGTTATTTCTTATAAAGCATCTATTTGCTTACGAAAACAATCCGCATATTTTTCCATCAGATGGATATAGGTGTTGATTTCTTCTGTTGACCAGGATTTGAAAGCCTGTATTTCCGCTTCGTAGAGCGTCGCCACAGTCTTATTCACATAGTCCTTACCTTTTTCTGTTAGGACAATTTTTTTTGCTCTGCCTGTGTACGGCTTCAGATATAGAATGCCATCAGTTTCTAAACCTCGGACAGCCGAGTTGACTGTTTGCTTGCTGATTCCCGATTTTTTATAAATATCGCTGAGTAAGCAGTTTTCTCCTGTGTCGTAGATCGTATACAAAACAATAGAAACGCTATCTGTAATGCCCAGCTTCAAGGACGCCTGATGATAAAGCGCTTCCATTTCTGAAGTCAGATAATTTATTTGATGAATTTCGTTAAATCTCTGTATACCCATTACTACACCTAAAAGTACGATTTCGTACTAAATAAATATAGTACGAAATCATACATGTGTCAATGTGGTTCATAAAATATTTATAAAGAGACCAATAAGAACTATCATTTCTGAATCAAAAAGGCCTGCATATTTATGGCTTCAAAGTGTCCTGAATCGTGGTGATACATGGCCTCCGGTACCACCGCAACGCCCCACATTCTATCACCGGAACAACTGCAGAGCTTCTCTCGATAGTCGACACCTATGCGCCGCCCCAACTGTCATTCGCGCGTCTGGTCCCGACCTATCAAGTACTGCTCCGTTTGTTCTACTGCTGCGGTCTTCGCCTTTCGGAAGGTTGTTTTCTCCGACGGTCGTGCGTAGATCTGATCGACGGAGTGTTGCATATTCTTCAATCCAAGGGAAACAAAGATCGCATTGTGTTTATGAGTAGGGACGTCTGCCATATGTGCATCGTATTTGACGAGTATAGGGATGGGATAATTCCTAACCGGCAATGGTTTTTTCCGGGAGGAAAAGGAGACCGACCGTTCGAAAAGACTTCACTTGATAGAAAATTCGCTCAATTTTGGAACAAGACAGCCTTTACCAGCAGGGTAGATCGAAAACCGACTATTCAGAGCTTACGGCACACCTTCGTTGTCAACAAAATGAACGAATGGATGGAAGACGACGTTGATACCGGCATAATGATGCCCTATCTCAGTCGATATCTCGGGCACTCATCGATTGCGGAGACTCAGTACCTTTCCATCTATCACGCTGCAGTTCCCCTGAAAACGAACCTCCTGTTTTTCACCATCATCAAAAACTCGGCAAACGCTATGTCCGAAAGCAACGTTGAGCGATTTATGGCTAAATATGCAAATGAAGCCCGCGCTCAGTGTATTTCTGTTCCCTCCAAGGTGCATCCGTACATGTTTAGAAGAACCCGAGCTACACAACTCTTGAGACACCAGAACAACAAACCCAAAAGCCAATTTGGATAGAAAACGAGACCGTTATGGCCAAATTAAACGGTCTACGATAACAATATCGTGAGGATAAACTCGCATTGTTGTCAGGCGTCAGCGCCTCATGATCGAGGAACTTGCTGAGTTTATTCCACTGGCCTTTTGCATAGGTTATCGTTTTTCCCAACTGGGAGGATGGAGCAACAGTGCTTTTCTTATTCAGCCAGGCAGCAAAGTCTTCAAGCAATGGTCCAATTGCATCGCGCCGGGCTGCAAGGAATGCTTCGGCAGGGAGCTCCTTCTCCCTCAGCTCCTTCTCTGGTCGATAGATTTTTGCAATCTTGCTTACCGCCTCATGGACGGCTCCGATTTTCTTTTTTATCTTTGTCGCTTCAACAAACTTTTTCCTGATGTGTGCAAGGCAAGCACCTCGTGATGTCGCATAGAGATAGCGCACGATTCGCCTCTTTGGATCTCCTCCGATTGCTACCCAAATATCGGAGTTGCTGCTGTCCTCTCTTTTGTGCTCTCGGTGTACCTGCACCCGGGTTTCATCCATGTTGATGACAGGATTGTGGCGAATCTCCAGCTTTTCGCTGACCTCTTCCCCAATACTCGATGTGAAGCTTTTTTTCTTCGGTGGTAATCTTCATAGCAAAACACTCCTTTTTCCTTTGTTGCATGACGATGTTTCTGAAGCGCTTACGGTGAAAAATCATATTATAGCTGTTTGGGACATTGACTTCCGCTCTTGATGATGTGATCCTTGAATACGTAAGCTCTGGTGCTTCTTGTGTCTGATATCCGCGTTCAAGCATCGGCATGCTGATGTGGTCACGAATCTTGATGTTTGAATAGGTGTATAAATCCCTGAGTCCCAGGCTGATATTGCTTCCGTCGTTTCCGATTTCCAGATACTCGACAAGGTTATCGCTGGCCGTTATGAAAAACGCGTATCCGGTAGGCGGGTATACATTCGCTTCAATTTCGTTGCTGACGATTATTTCGGTGAACCGGTTCGGCCCAAACAGCAGTGTTACTTCGACCGTATGATCCTATTAAAGATTAACGATAATCCTTAAAACCAATGTTATATTGTGTTTTTGAACGGTATAAAGTGGGTTTGGGGAGCTATTAGGCAAATAATCCTTGTGTTATTTTAAAAGCTGGGTTAACGTTAATCTATGAATGTAAAACTTTCGGATATCGCCCGTATTACGGGTTTTTCGATAAATACTGTATCAAGAGCCCTGAGGGGCGATTCCCGAATCAGCGGGCAAACCAGCAGACTGATCTGCAGCAAAGCGGAAGAGCTGGGATACATCAGAAATGAGGTTGCCGGAAGTATGCGTTCCAGCAGGACCAATACAATCGGGGTTGTGTCTGCTGATTCCTCCAACCCGTTCTTTGCGGAAGTCCTTCTTGGAATAGAGGATGCAGCCCGAAAGATGAATTACAGTATCCTGCTTATCAATACTGAGGAGCAGGCAGAGAATGAATATGATGCAGTCAAGCTTCTTATCGGCCGCCAGGTGGACGGTCTTATTATTATTCCCGTATTTGACGATCCTAAAAACCTGAGTATGTATGAATCGCTGGGTATTCCGTACATCTTTGCGGGAAGGCGCGTCAAGGGGCTTGAGGCACACTCGATTTTGCACGGAGATGAAGAGGGTTCCTCGGAGGTGTTCAGTTATCTGCTGGAAACCGGCCACGAAAGGATTTTTTATCTTGCCGGGCCGGGCCGAATAAGCAATTCGGTCGACAGGCTGGAAGGCATGAAGAGGGCTTTCAGGGAAAAAGGGCGGGTCTTTGATGCAGACCTTGTTGTTGAGACAAGGGGGCATATAGACGACGGCTATTCGGAGATGAACCGGGCGCTGAACAAAGGGCTGGAATTTACGGCAGTCGCATGTTTCAACGATTTGGTTGCGATGGGTGTGCTGAAGTCGCTCCATGAAAATGGATTGTGTGTACCGGAGGATATTGAGGTTTTCGGTTACGATAATCTGAATATGGCGCAATACATGCAGCCCAGACTCAGTTCCGTTGATGTTCCCAAAGCAAGGCTGGGACAGGCTGCTGTAGAGGAGCTTATGCTGCATATTGAAGACGGAAACAGACCGTATAATACCTTGGAAATGAAACCGAGGTTGGTTTTCAGGGAAACTACCAAAAGGTAGAAATATTTTTATGTGATTTTTAAGGAGGAAAACATGAAGAGAAAAAGCTTGTCGGCATGTCTGCTTGTACTGTCGCTGCTTCTTCTGGGTACTGTCGGCATAGGCGCGTCCGGTAGCCAGGAGAAAGATGTTGCGTCTGAAAAAGGGGGCCCGATTGAAATCACTTTCTGGTCTCTGTTCACCGGTGGTGACGGTGAGTTTTTCGACGCCATGGTTGATGAGTTCAACCGGACCCATGATGATATCGTTATGACAACCGATACCGTTAAGTTTGATAATTATTATACCAAACTTACAACTGCATTAACATCACAGAATGCTCCGGATGTAGTCGTAATTCACAGAAGCAAACTTCTGAACTACGTGCCTAGTGGAACACTATATCCACTTGACGATGTACTGAAAAGTGTAAATGCTCCCATGGATGATTTTATTCCCGCAGCACTGGAGCCCTGCACGTTCGACGGAAAGATCTACTCGCTTCCGCTGGATGTGCATGCTCTAATCATGTACTACAATAAAGACCTTTTCAGACAGGCCGGTATAGACAAGGTGCCCGTCACCTATGAAGAATTTGTTGCGACGGCTAAAAAGGTTCAGGACAAAACAGGGGCCATGGGTGCCGCTATCGATAATACTACTGCAACCTATAAGGCCTATACCCTTACCAGGCTGTTCATGTCGTTCATGGAGCAGCAAGGTGGAAGCGTGCTGACGGAAGATCTTTCCGCTGCCGATTTCAACAACGAAATGGGTGAGAAGGCGCTTCAAGCCCTTGTCGACATGGTCCATAAATACGGGATAACGGAAAGCGGTCTGGATTATGATTCCTCTGTCGCCGCATTCAAACTCGGAAAAGCCGCAATTCATATTAACGGCGTCTGGGCTACCGGCTCATTCGAGAAGCAGGAAGGATTGGATTTTGCCGCGGTACCGCTGCCGGCAATGCTGGGGAAACCCGCCGCATGGTCCGGATCCCATACGCTTGCTATTCCAGCTAAAAAGGAAATGAGCAATGAAAAACTGGCGGCCGCCGTCGAGTTCATGCTGTGGATGACCGAGAGGGGGGACCTCTGGGCGAAGGCCGGCCATATTCCCATCAGGAAATCCGTCTCAGACAACCCCAATTTTCAGTCTCTCCCCCACAGAAAGGATTATGCAGCTGCCGCCGCATCGTCTTTCGCTGCTCCAAGGACAGTCGCATGGGACGAGATCTACAACAACCTTTCCGACTCTCTGGAGCTGGCCGTTGCATCCGGACAGGATGTAAAAACGGCTCTTGCCGAGATGGAAAAAATGGTCAACTCAATTATCGCTTCTTATTGAGTCCTGCCTGTAAGATTCTAAAATGCAAGGGAGAGAGGTCTCTCTCCCTTCATTTCAACAGCTTATGGAGTTTATATGGCAATTCCCGGCAATAAAGACACCAGGGACGGAGTTCTGTTTTCTCTACCCTTTGTTCTGATATACCTGTTTCTGCTTGTATTTCCGATTATTTTCGGACTTTGCATCAGCTTCTATAAATGGGACATCCTGTCCAGCAGAAAATTCATCGGTCTCGGAAACTATATAAGTCTGTTCAAGGACAAGACCTTTTATACATCGCTGTGGCATACCTTCCAATTTGTTTTTATGACAACACCGATTCTTATGGTTGCAGGTTTTCTAATGGCGCTTTTCGTTAATTCGAAATCGCTGCTGAGAGGAGCGGGGGAGAATATCTTTTTTATACCCTATGTTCTGTCGATAACGGTTATTGGCACGCTTTGGGCATGGCTCTTTCAGAAGAACTACGGCCTGTTCAACCAGC
Source organism: Sediminispirochaeta bajacaliforniensis DSM 16054 (assembly GCF_000378205.1). Lineage (NCBI taxonomy): Bacteria > Pseudomonadati > Spirochaetota > Spirochaetia > Spirochaetales > Spirochaetaceae > Sediminispirochaeta > Sediminispirochaeta bajacaliforniensis. The sequence continues at coordinate 12,727 of NZ_KB899415.1, forward strand.
TTTTCATGCTTCTCGGTCACGCCAAGGTCGGATGGCTTACCGATCCACAAAAGGCCATGTGGTCCGTCTCGGCGGCCACTATATGGTGGACGGCCGGATTCAACATGATCCTGTTCTCCGCCGGAATGAAACAGATATCTGCCGAGGTTTACGAATCGGCCCGAATAGACGGGGCCGGATATTTCCGCATTCTCAAGGACATAACGATCCCGCTGCTGCGACCTACGATAGTTCTTTGCCTGCTTCTCCAGATAATAGCCTCGTTCAAGGTTTTCGGGCAGGTCTTCGTAATGACGGGAGGAGGGCCTTACGGAAAAACCCGGGTCCTCATTCAGTATATCTATGAAAACGGGTTCACCTATTTCAAGATGGGGTATTCCTCGGCAATGGCCTACGTTCTCTTTCTGCTCATAATGGTGATTTCAGTTGTCTATTACAAGATAATGGGGAGAGATAAATGAAAAAGAAGATTCTGTTCATTGTCGCTCTTGTTGTTCTTGTGCTATGGATCTTTCCGCTTGTCTGGCTTGCAATAACCTCGCTTAAGCTGGAGGAGGATGTCCTTACTGACGTATTCCGCATTTTCCCCAAACACCCGACCCTGCAGAACTATGCCAAGGCGTTTTCTTCAACCTATATACTTAAATGGCTCTGGAATTCCACGGTTGTTTCTGTGGTAACGATGATCCTTACGCTTGCCGTAGATGCGCCCATCGCATATGCAATGGCAAAGATCAAGTTTCGTGGAAGGCAGATCCTTTTCTGGTTCGTAATGGCCGGAATGATGATCCCCTTCCAGGTCATCATAATACCGCTGTATCTACAGTTCAACAGCTACGGACTTGTTAATACGCTTTCCGCAGCCATTTTGCCAAGGCTTGCACTTCCTATCGGGATATTTATTCTTAAGCAGTTTTTCGAGGGGATCCCGGATGAATTGGAGGAAGCAGCATTTATAGACGGAAGCGGCAGGGGGCGTATTTTCACGACTATCATATTACCGCTTGGGAAATCCGCGCTGGCTACCGTCATGATCCTGTCTTTCATAAATGCATGGAACGATTTTCTCTGGCCGCTTATAGCAATATCCGATACGGCAAAATATACAATTACCGTCGGTATCGCCAACTTTCAGGGAGTCCACGGAACGGATTATTCGTTGATCATGTCAGGGGCGGTAATCGCGTCCGTACCACAGTTTGTTTTCTACTTCATTTTCAGAAAGAAGATTGTTGAAGGAATTGCAATGACAGGGATCAAGGGGTAGAAAGATGCACATAGCATGCAAAACCAAGCTGGAACTCTTTCATGTAGATCCGCTGCTGGAGAAATGTTCCATAGAGTATGGAATTAAAAAAGACGGCGATTCTACCATACCGTTGACGCTTGAATATGAGAAAGGCAGGACTACTGCCGTTTTCGAATCCTGTTCGATTACGGATGAATTTTCTTTAAACGGCCGAGTTCTCAGAATCGACAGAACCTGGATTCTTGAACAAAATGCAGCCTGGAATCTCGAAACGGATCTGAATATCCGCATGGACGGAGCGGAGTTTTTTATTCCCTCGGTTCTTTACCGAGGAAATAACCGCGGCAAAGGTTGCTTTCCGAAAGGCTCCGAAGCCGCAGGATGGGCCTATTCAGAGGAACGGACACCGCTGCCGTGCTGTCTTGTTGTTTACAATGATCAAGAAAAGCTTATTTTCTTTACCGGGCCGGCAACTGGAGAGCATGATACGGCTGGAAGATCGGTAGTCAGCAACGAAGGGTTGATAAAGATCCGGACGGTTGTGCCGGGCAGCGAAGGCCCTTTCAGATATACAGGAAAAAAGGCCCTTTCCTCCGGACACGATGCCAGATCATTTACGGTCTGTTCTCCAGAGGAGGAGCTGCCGTATATCTACTCAAGATCATTTTACCTTGTCTTTCCGGAAGAAAAGAGCGATATTTTCGCTGCGTACCGGGAAGGTTTGGAATATTCGGATGTCTTTTTTAATCCTGTCCGGAATACCACTTGCGGAATGCAATGGTCGGCATATCTGGACGGGAAAATTCGTAATCTGCTTTATCTGACGGAATACGACAAACGCTCCGGGCTTGCATATGTAAGAATGGGAAGGGACAACGGGCTGCTGCAGGAAATATACGAGTATACAGCTGCCTCGTTTCTTGTTAAGAGCCTTGAAGGCGCATGGATTTATGCAAGGCTGGCCGGGCGAATGAACAGGCCGGAATTCCTTTCCTATGCCGAAGGCATAGGCCGGTTTTTTCTCCGCGGCGAGGTTCTTCCCGGCGTACATCAGGATTGCCGCGATCTCCGGAACGGCGAATGGGGCGGCTACCTTGGAATTTCCGAAAATGATGAATACAGAAATCTTGTAAACGCCAGGTGCAACGGCGAGTCAATGAGCGGTTATATCAAGCTGTATGAAAGTCTTTTAGAACAAGGCAGGAGTGTTCCCGAGTTTTTACAGCTCCCGCTGCGGGTTGCTGATTTCTATATGGATAACCAGCTGCGCGATGATTCAGAGGGTTCTTTCGGCAGGTGGTGGTCTACAGACGGGAAACCAGTAAATTCTCTTGGGACTAACGGGGCTTACATAGTATCGTTTCTTCTTCTGCTGGAACCCTACTATGAAGATTCGCAGAGGCTGAATGATGCTGTCGACAGGGCGGCCCGTTATTATGCAGGTCTTGCGGATTCCGGCGACTTCTTTGGCGATACGCTGGATGCGGATGCGTACGACAAGGAATCGGGAGTTTCCCTGCTTTCCATGTTTCTGGATCTGTATGAAAGGGACGGAGCCAGGAAATGGCTGGACTACGCTGAAAAGGCGGCGGATTACATTCTTACATGGGTCTGGCAGTATGATATAGTTTTCCCGGCCGGAACCCCTCTGGCAGAGGCTGAATTCCGGACAACCGGCATGACTTCCGTTTCGGTTGCCCACCACCACCTGGATTTCTACGGGATGTCCATCGGTTACGATTTTCTGCGTTTGTGGGAAGCCTCGGGAACAGACATATACCGTAAAAACGCTCTTATGATGATTAATGCCTGCAGACAGCTGGCAGGGGACGGTCTTCACGGAAGCCCTGCAGCAGCGGGGGCGGACGGGTGGCAGCCGGAGCAGATAAATCACACAAACTGGGATTATTTCAACCGCGTTGACCGTTTCAAGGGTTTTTACGATATCTGCATAGCCTGGGTTACCGTTCTGGGGCTGGGTGCCTGGCTTAAAATCGAGAAGCGTTTCCCTGAAGTCTTCAGGGAAACAAGGGAGGATTGAAATGCAAACACCATTCAGGTTCAGTTTATGCACATGCAATATATGGAACACCGAAAAATGGGAACAAAGAAAGGCTGCGCTGGAAGATTTTCTGGTAAGGTTTCATCCCGATATATGCTGTTTTCAGGAAATACGGGAGGAAACCATGCGTTTTCTGGACGAAGCTATGCCTTTTCATGCCAGGGTTGAAGATGATTTCAACGGCTGGCGGAATGAAGGGAACATTTATTATAAAAAGGATCTCTTTCGGGAAACGGGGCATACCGAACTCTTTCTGGACATGCCGGAACCTGATCGCAGGCTATTCATACTTGATCTTGAATGCCTTGCAGACGGCAGGAAATTCCAGGTTTGTACGGTCCACCTGACCCATCAGAATAACAAGGACGAACAGGATACAGGAACTTCCTACAGGCATGAAGAGGCTTTGAAGATTGCGCGCTGGCTTAAAAACCGCAAGTCGGATGCTCCACCGCTTTTACTTTGCGGCGATTTTAACGATCCGTGGCACCCTTCAAGGATACTGGCTGAGGCTGGTCTCAAAGATGTTTTTTACGAACTTGGCCTTCTTCAGCCTCCGACCTTTCCAAACCCCGCGCTGTCCGAAGAGATCTACATGAACGAGACGATAGACCGTATAATGTACGGCAGAGGGCTTCTGCCGGTTCTTGCTTCGGTGGTTGATTTCCATGGAAGCGGGGCGAGCTGCGGAGTATCCGATCACAAACCGGTCGTTGCCGTATTTGAGTTTTAAAAGAACACTGCACTGCTTTTAAAGGGAGGGAATTGCGATTCTCTCCCTTTTTCCGAGGAGAATTCGGTAAGGTAGTTGAGATGAAGCGGTATTTTTACGAAGGCGGAAGAGCGGACTTTTCTAAATAAAAAAACACACCTTTTCATACATCGGAAAAGAAGCGATCTATGGCAAGTTGCTTCAGACGTTTTGTGAAATTTCCGACTATTGTAGAACGTAGATAGTATCCCGCCAGGTCCCTATACCAGAATGAATGTTTAATATTTCTATTTCAGCTCTTCGTTATTATGATAAGGAAGGCTTGTTCCCAGTAACGCAACGCTTGTTAAGCGGCGGGATATGTTTCTTGATAAGAAGAAGTCCGTTGAGGCTGATATCCTTGCGATGATTAAAGTTTTGGATTTGATTACATATAAATGCTGGTATTATACCGAAGCCGTGAAAGATAATTCCGAAGAAAGAGTCAAATCTATTAAACCGGAAGATATGCCTGAAGATATAAAAAAGTCATTTGAGAATTCACATGGTGACATGATATGCGGGTAGTCTGTTTTTTTTACCCTGAATAGTATACTTTCCCCTTATAAACAAACCGATGACCGAGCGTCAGGGATGCGGAGAACGGCCGCAGGGCCGGTCCGAGGCGAAGCCGAGGACGGTAGCGAAGCGGACTTCGGAGCAATCCCGACCCGAGCGGCAAGCGAGGGTGACGCCCAGATGGTGTGGAATATCATAGCCTCTGCCTTCGTATTCAGGACTTAGGTTGCTGGGTAGTAGGGACAGGCTGTTTTCTTACATTCGGCGTTTCGCTGGTAAAATGTGCAGCGTATCGGTGTGGTCTGCCCAAGGTCGAGGTCAAAATGTTGTTTCATGAAGGTGATGCTTGTGCTTACTGCGGTAAAGCAGACGCGCTTGCAGCAGCGGGGGCCGCCGATTTCCGCGATGTTGTATAGGCAGTCGGAGCTTAGGCGGTTTACAAGTGCCCAGGTGTCGGTCGAATAGGGGCTTGTGCCTGTCGCTACCGAAAGGAACATACCGCTTCCGACGGCCGCACCGCAGGCTCCGTACCAACCGCAGAATCCGGCGAGCAGGTTTTTTGCCCGGTCTCCGGCAAGGTTCAGCGCTTCCCTGAGTTTGGCTTTCCTGTCGTTCTTCAGCCTGCAATAGGTGGTCAAAAGGACTGCCGGAACAAGGTAGTGGTGTTCCGGACAGTGCATGGGAAAATCAGGATTTTTCCATATCTTTTCCAAAAGCTGCAGCGGCGGGGATGGATTTTCGTAGGCCCCCAAACAGGTATCCGTAATATATTGGTATAACTCTTCATTAATTGGATGGGCCACGGTGTTCCTCCTTTTTACCTTGTCGGGTGTATGGTAACTATCCTGGTCCGGCAGATATAGCAGAATCCTTGTATGTTTTGCATATTCTTACGCTGCATTGTGTAAGGATGTACCAAAAGGGTACATATAAGTTTGTATGAACCTAAAAAGTTCATTTGACAGATATCGTACCTAATCGTTACAATGGTGTTGTGAAAGTCATAGCAGTGATCGCGGATATTGTCGATTCCCGGCGGATTGAGCGGCGACAGGAGTTTCAGAGGCAGCTACAAGCATGCCTTAGCGACCTCAATGAAACAAGCTCGGCCCTTTTATCTCCCTATACGATCACCCTGGGGGATGAATTCCAGGCTGTCTACAAGGCTGGTTCCCGGGTCGTGGAGGATCTGCTTTTTATCAGCAGGAGCCTTTTCCCTGTTTCGCTCAGAATCGCCCTGGGGGTCGATGATATTGCGACGGATATCAACACGAAAGAGGCAATCGGGATGGATGGGCCCGCTTTTCATGTGGCACGGGATGGGTTAAACAATGTAAAAGAGGAAAAAATCACTATTGTACAGCTCTATGGTCGCTATAAACAAAGGCAGAGGCTTCTCAACAGCGGCTTGTATTACGCCTATTCGGTGATGAGTGACTGGAAAGAGCATACCCTTTCGATTTTCTATGGGGTTTTCAGGAATCAGCCCGTGAAAGATATCGCCCGGATTGTGGGAATCAGTGAGCGGGGAGTCTATAAAACGATCAAAACACATAATCTCGTCGCCTTGGCACGATATTTTCAGACCGTTTCCGATGAGATTGCAGCCATGGGGGAAGGTTAGCCGTGATAGGATACCTCTATTTTTGCCTTGTGATTCTTATCGTACGTTTGTGGGCCCAGTGGCGGGAAGCCCCCCTGGATCTGCGGTCGATGCTGAGCTGCTCTACGGCCGAGTTGTTCCTGCTCATGCCTCTTTACAGCTGGAGGAGCCTTCTTCCCCTCTTTTTGTTTACCGTTTTGTTCAACCTGTTTTCTCTTTTTACCGAACACCGCGCTGAACAGCGAGGGAATTCGATATTTCTTTCCAGAATTCTTCAGTTTTTGGTCCTCATGCTTGCCGGAAGCTTTCTCTTTGGAATATTTTTGCCCGGACTTTCTTTCAATTCCGTATCTGTCTCTCTTTCGAGGCTCATGGGGCGAAACAATCCTCTTCTGTCTTCCCTCGGAACAGGCGCTTTCGACCGATTTGTGCTTGTTTTTTTCGGCGCTGTTGTCTTGGTGAATGAGATGAACAATGTCATTCGTTTTATCCTCGGCCTGATAAAAACCGAGCCGCGCTTGAAAGCGACAACGGATGATGACCTCGACAGCAAGGAGCTGGGGAGGGGAAAGATCATCGGTGTTCTGGAGCGAATGCTCTTTTACCTCTTTGTCTTGACGGGGAACTATTCTTCTGTTGCCTTTGTCTTGACTGCAAAGGCGTTTGCCCGCTTTAAGGAACTTGATGATAAAGATTTTGCGGAATACATGCTGATCGGGACGCTCCTATCCAGCGCTCTGTCGATCTTCTGGACCTTTATCATCAGGGCGGTGATTGCCACGCTGTAGGCTTTTCTTTCTCTTCCATATTCTACTATCTGCAAATCTCCAAAAAAACGTTGACAGAATTGTAAAGGTATCTTAACATTTTTACTTGTTAAGCGATCTTAACAAATTCTGGTTTCTGTGAAAGGAGATGATGATGAAAAAGATAGTCTTGCTCTTTACCTGCCTCGTTCTTACCGCTTCTCTTTCGGTTTCTCTTCTCTTTGCCGGAGGGAAACAGGAGGTTTCCGAACCCGCTGTAGCCAAAGAGGTGCCTATGACCCACGAAGAGCTTGTGGCCGCGGCCCAGGCCGAAGGAAAGGTGGTCGTTTATTCCGTCACCAGCAGAATCGCCAATGCTGCCAAGGCGTTCGGCGAAAAATACGGGATTGAGGTTGAGGCAACGAACCTCAAGGATTTCGAGCTGATCGAAAAGATCTCGAAAGAGGGTAGTACGGGGGCTGCCGGAGCCGATTTTGTACTTTGCCAGGACGGTGGCCGCGTCATGGGAGAGCTCCTCAACCTCGAATATCTGTATAATTATGTCCCTCCGACAATGAAGGATCAAATTCCCGCTGAGTTCCAAAGTCCCCTGGCCTTTGCCTTTATCAATAAGGTTTTCATTTTCAACGACGAGGTGAGCGAGGCGTATCCCTTTACCAACATATGGGCCCTCACGACCAAGGAGTGGAAAGGTAATTTTCAGTTCAAAAATCCCTTTCAGGAAGGGGTCAATGCAAACTTTCTTACCATGGTGACGAAGCCCGAGGTTGCCGACAGGATTGCAAAGGCGTACAAGGATTATTTCGGAAAAGAGATCGAGCTGACCACCCCGAATGCGGGCTATGAATGGATCAGGCGGATTCTGGAAAACGACCTTGTGCTTACCACCAGCGACACCAAAACCGCCGAGAGTATCGGGGTAAAAGGGCAGGGTAAGGAGCATAATGCCGGACTGTTTGTCTTCTCAAAGCTGCGATACAAGGATACCAAGAACCTTGCCCTTGCTCCGATTATGGAGATGGAACCCTTTTCCGGTTTTTACTATCCGATCTACGCTCTGATGTGCTCGAATGCCGGTCATCCCAATGCTGCAAAGCTTTTTATCGAGTTTCTGCTCACCGAAGAGGGCTTTTCTCCCTGGAGTTCCGATCTCGGAACCTACTCTTCGAACCCCTCGATTCCCCTCCAGCCTGACGACTATCCCATGACCACCTGGGTGAAGATTTTGGTCGAGGAGGATCCTGCCTACTGTTTCGAACATCGAGCCGAGGTCGAAGAGTTTCTCAACGAATACATCTACTGATTATGTACCGTACCGGATCGTTTGCTAAGATCCGGTACGTTTTTAGACGGATACGAAAAGGACGGAATCTGTGAACTACCGTAACAGGGCTATATCATTTTTGAAAAAGCCTCATAACGTCATCCTTGTGTCTCTTGCCGTTATTCTTATTTACCTGACGGTTGTCCCGATGCTGACTATCATGATGGATACCTTTACGGTCCATCAGGCCGAACTGATGCGGGTGAAGGGGGCAAGGGTAGGGGATTTTACCCTTTACCACTGGACCAAGGTCCTCTTTTCTTCGGCCGGTAAAAAGATATTTTACGAGCCATTCTTAAATACCATGTTGGTTGCCTTCGGTACCTGTTTTATCGCCATTCTTCTCGGAGGAACGGTTGCATGGCTGGTTACAAGGACCAATATGCGCTTCAAGGGCGTTATCTCGACCCTCTTTATTTTTCCCTATATCATGCCTTCCTGGACGCTCGCCATGGCATGGTTGAACTTTTTCAAGAACTCCCTTGTCGGTGGTGCTCCCGGTTTTTTTACCGCAATTACGGGCATACAGACACCCAACTGGTTTGCCTACGGTCTCTTCCCCATCGTGGTAGTTTTAGGACTGCATTATGCTCCTTTTGCCTATATCCTGATCGGCGGTATTCTCAGGAATATGGATGCGAACCTGGAAGAGGCTGCCCTTATCCTGAAAGCAAGCAGGGGGAAGATTATGCGGAAGATTACCATTCCCATTGTGCTCCCTGCCATGCTCTCCACTTTTCTTCTCGTTTTTTCCAGTGCCATGAGCGCCTTTGCCGTTCCGGCATTCCTCGGAACTTCGGTTCGTTTCCAGGTTCTGACCACCCAGATGTTCAGGACCCTCAATGGGCTGAACCCCGGCTACGGTTACATCATTGCGCTTATCATGATTCTGATTGGTGTGTTGATCCTCGGTATCAACCAAAAAATCATCGGTACCAGAAGGTCTTTTACAACGATAACGGGGAAAAGTTCTAATATCGCCTATCTCAATCTGCGTGGTTTTCGAAGCGTCATTTCGGTACTGCTCCTTCTGCTCGTCGCCCTGGTCTGTATTGTCCCTCTGCTCTCTTTTGCATTGGAATCCTTTATCATGGAACCCGGCAATTATTCCCTCGGAAACTTTACCACCCTCTTTTGGGTCGGTTCTGGAGACCCGACCATTGCAAACGGCGAACCTGGGGTTTTACGGAATTCCTCGATCTTTCACGGCCTGTGGAACAGTGTCAGGCTTTCGGTCATTGTGGCGTTTATAGCAGGTTCGGTCGGAATCCTTGCCGGCTACGCCATCGTAAAGCGGCGTAATTCAAGGCTGTCGCTGCTGGTAAATAATCTGGCATTTTTCCCCTACCTTATGCCGAGCATGGCCTTCGGTGCCATCTACCTTTCCATGTTTGCCGTCAAACGAGGCTTTATTCCTCCCCTCTATGGAACATTTGCGCTTCTTGTTCTGGTGGGCGCTGTTAAGTATCTTCCCTTTGCATCCCGGGCAAGTGTGGGTGCCATGCATCAGCTGAGCAACGAAATCGAAGAGGCTGGAACCATACAGGGTATCGGCTGGGGAAAGCGCATGCTCCGTATCATCATACCGATCCAGAAGGCAAGTTTCCTTTCCGGCTACCTGCTTCCCTTCATCTCCTGCATGCGGGAACTTTCCCTTTTTATTCTCCTTGTCACCCCCTCTTCGCGAATCCTAACCACCATGCTTTTTCAATATAATGAAAAGGGATGGAACCAGTACGCCAACGCCATCAATCTTCTCATCGTTCTCTTTGTGGTCATCAGTAATCTTGTGGTGAACCGGGTCACCGGGGCATCGATCGATAAAGGAATAGGAGGGCACTAATGCCGAAAATTCACTTGGAACACATTACAAAACGCTTCGGCAGGTCTGTGGCCGTGGATAACCTCGATCTTGTCATCGGAGACCGAGAGTTTGTGACATTGCTGGGCCCCTCGGGTTGCGGTAAGACGACAACCCTTCGTATGATTGCGGGACTGGAGACCCCGACCGAGGGGGAAATCTACATCGACGACCGTTGTGTTTTTTCCTCGGAACGGGGGATCGATATCTCTCCCGATAAGCGGGATGTCGGCTTTCTTTTTCAAAATTATGCCCTCTGGCCTCACATGACCGTATACAAGAATATTGCCTTTGGGCTTGAAAATATGAAGTGGGAAAAGAAACGAATAGAATCCAGGGTGCGTGAGCTCTTGGAGATGCTCCGAATCGAAGAGCTTCGGGACCGCTATCCTTCCGAGCTCTCAGGCGGTCAGCAGCAGCGGGTAGCCATTGCCAGGACCCTTGCCACCGGGCCGAAAATACTTTTTATGGACGAGCCGCTGAGCAACCTGGATGCGAAACTTCGGATGGAGATGCGGACCGAGCTTAAGCGTCTTCATGCGGAAACAGATTCAACCTTTGTCTATGTGACCCATGACCAGCTGGAGGCCATGACCCTCTCAAGCAAAATTTGCCTTCTGAAGGAGGGACTCCTACAGCAATTTGCACCGCCCCTCGAGGTCTACCACCGACCGATGAACCTTTTTGTCGCCGATTTTGTGGGAAGTCCCAACATTAATATCCTAGAGGTGACCGGAGAAAATGTAAATCTCGACGAGATAAAGCTGAATCACAAACTACTCAAACTTCTCTTTACCCCCACCTCTTCGAGCATCACCGTTCAGGAAGGTCAGCAATTGCTTCTTGGCATCAGGCCTGAAGATATCGTCCTTTCTCCGGAGGGGACGGTAGAGGGGAGCATCTATTCAACCCTGCCGTCCGGAATGGAAACCATTGTCAAGATTGATCTCGGCGGACAGATTCTTACCAGCGTTGTATTCGGAAGTGTCGATTTTACCATGGGCGAGAAGGTGTGGCTCTCGTTTCAGTCGGATAAGAATGTCCTCTTCGATAAGAAAAGCGAACGTACTATTGCCATTGGAAAGCTGCTGTAAGAAAGAGCTCTTTATAGTAGAATCATCACAAAGGAGCTGTCGCATGGTGGTTGATGATTCGGGAAGCGGAAAGACAATTCTTGTAGTGGATGATGAGGAGCATGTTGTAAAGCTCCTCTCCATGAACCTCACATCCCGGGGATATGGTTGCCTCTATGCTTATACCGGAGAAGAAGGGCTTGAACAGGCCCGGTTACATCATCCGGACCTGATTATCCTCGACGTGATGCTTCCCGGAATAGACGGAATCGAGGTTTGCAGGCTGCTCAAAAGTGATCCTCGCACCCAGCTTATCCCCGTGCTTATGCTCAGCGCGAAGAGCGAGGGGATCGACAAGATTCACGGCCTTGAGGGAGGAGCCGACGACTATATTACCAAACCCTTTAGTCTCACGGAGCTTTTCTTGCGGGTCGAGGCCTCGTTGCGGCAAATTGCATTACTGACGGGGGCCCGGTCGGGGCGGCCGCATATGCTTTTTATCGGATCGCTTTCCATCGATACCGAACGCTACTTTGCTTTAAATGGCGGGGAGAAAATCGATCTTACGCCTGCAGAGTTTAAGATTTTGAACATGCTGGTAAAGCATCAGGGAGAAGCGGTTTCCCGTCCTCTTATGTATCGGGAACTTTTTGACAAGGATCCCGCCGATGCCGGACGTTCCGTGGATGTGCACCTCCGGAATATCAGAAAGAAATTGAACGATGCAGGGGTCACCGGCTGCCGTATCGAGACGGTCCACGGCTCAGGCTACAGGATACTCCCTCAACCATGAAAAAACGGCAAACCGCCCTGATCGTTGTTCTTTTCTCGGTGCTTTGCTCGGTCACCATTGCATTCTACCTCTATACCGTCGACCTCATCGTGAGCCAAACACGCAGACGCGGGCTTGATGCGATCGATCAGATCAGGCGGGCCTTAGATCGGGAGGAGGGAACGGTGCAGGAGATTATCCTGCAGCTATCTCAAACCATACCGGCGCATATTGTGATTGTCGATACCGATGCGCGGCTTTTGGCCGATTCTCACAAAGCCGAAACTCAGCTTTCCGGCAAATATATTGATGCGGACCTTTCCGAGGCGAGACTTCGCAGGGGAGAGGCAACCCACGCCCTTCGAAACCGCCATCCCGATAATCTATCCGTATCCATTGCGAAACAGGTGGACATCAGGGACCACGAAGGGGTGTTGATATCCGTAACCTACGATATCGATGAAATTCGTCGTCTGGAAATCTCTTTCCTGATTTGGATGATAATCACCTTTCTTCTGCTTACGGCGATGATTGTCCTGTTTCTTACGATTCAGATCAAACGATACCGCCGTCCCATCCGTACCCTGTTACAGCACACAAAGGATGCGGCGGCCAGCGGTCTTTCAAAAATCAGCATCGATACCGTTGATCCCGATCTCGATGAGTTGGTTGAGAATTTTAATTCGCTTGTCGATCGGTATGATTTCCTTGTTGTAAACGACAATCGCAAATACAGCAGAATAAATACCCTTCTCTCCAATCTGCAAACCGGTATCCTGATGATCGACCGAAGCAATAAGATTACCCTGGTCAATCCCAGGGCCGAGATGCTGCTCGACCTGGATAAGGCGAGGCTATTTGCAAGTGGTGATGTTTTTCCCTCGAATAATGAACACATTGCCGCAATACTTCGCCAGACCCGGCTGATACACGGAGACCGCGAGGCCCGGTCCCTACGTCTGACCTCATCCCGGGGTGAAATCCTGGAGTGCAGTCTGGAGGCCATGACGAATAAATACCTCCCCTATGATTATACGGGGGTACTTGTCCTTGTTCGCGATGTGACGGAAATGAAGCGTTTGGATCGCCTGAAACAGCAGTTCGTGGCAAATGTTTCCCACGAACTGCGCACCCCTCTGACGGTCATAAGCGGATTTGCCGAGACCCTGGGAGCATGGAAAGGCCTTTCGGATGATGACAGAAATAGCGCCGTCTCCATTATCGCCCTTGAGGCTGCACGCCTGAAGAAGCTGATCGGAGAACTGCTTACCCTTTCTCGTTTCGATGATGGTGTGCAGGAAGAGACCTTTTCCCCTTTTGATGTTTCGGAGATAGTACGAGAGGTTCGTACAGCCTTGGAACCGATTGAACGAAGCAAGGATATTTCGACGATGATTCATCTGCCGAACCATGGTCCGGTGATGGATGGGGTAAAACTCTGGTTTCGACAAATCGTTTACAATATCTACGACAACGCATTGAAATATACCCCCGCTGGGGGCTGGGTGGAGATCAACGTAGCGGAAAGCGATCGGTCCCTAAGCCTTTCGGTCTCCGATTCGGGCCCCGGTGTTCCAAAAGAAGAACGGGAGCACATCTTCGAGCGTTTTTATCAAATCAATCGATCGACAAACAGCAAGAATCCGGGTAGCGGTCTGGGACTCTCGATTGCAAAGCATATGATCGACCAACTTTCCGGGACCATCCTCGTTTCTGAGAATCGTGAGGGCGGAGCCCTTTTCATCCTCCGATTTCCCGTTCGAAAAGCATTGTAAGGAGTAACTATGCACGCATCTCATCACTTATCCGAAGAAATACTTAAGGCTTGTGATATTCGCGGCATCGTAGGCGATGATCTCAATGAGAAGGATGCCTTCTTTATCGGAAAGGCCTTCGGCACCTCTCTTATTCGCATGGGGAAGAAAAGATGCCTGGTGGGATTCGACGGCAGGTTCTCTTCGCCGTCACTTTCCAGGCGGCTGATTGAGGGGCTTATCTCCTGTGGAATCTCTGTAACAAAGATCGGACTTGTGCCGACTCCTGAACTCTACTTTGCCATGCACCATTGGAATATGGATGCCGGCGTGGTTGTGACCGCCAGCCATAATCCCGCCGAATATAACGGTTTTAAATTTCTAAGCTCCGAAGGGCCCTTCCACGGGAAGGCAATCCAGGAGTTTCGGCGGCTCTGTGAGAATGGGGATTTTGAAGAGGGAGAGGGTAGTGAATGCTTTCACTCTATCGACGATGACTATATCATGTATCTCCTTGGCCACCTGAAGCTTCCGGAGGCCCGAACGCTGTCGGTGGTCTGGGACCCTGGAAACGGTTCTGCAGGGAAAATTCTTCCCTCAATCGTTAAAGGGCTACCGGGATCTCACCGCATCATTTGTGGGGAGGTCGACGGCTCCTTTCCCAATCATCATCCCGATCCGAGCTTAAAGGAAAACATGAACATGCTCGCCGGTGCAGTAAAAGAGGAGCATGCCGATCTCGGCATCGCTTTCGACGGTGACGGCGACAGGATAGGGGTTGTCGACGGGGAAGGCTATATCTTTATGGGTGATCAGCTGCTGACCATCTTTGCAAGGGATTTTCTTGCCTCTCATCCCGGCGCCACGGTGATGTCGGAGGTCAAGGCCAGCCGTTTTTTCTTTGATGACGTGGCATCTCACGGTGGTGTTCCACTGATGTGGAAGGTTGGGCACACAAATCAAAAAGAGAAAATGAAGCGGGAGGGAATCGGGCTTGCAGGAGAGACCAGCGGTCACATCTTTTTCGAGGAAAATAGGGGCTATGACGACGGATTTTTTGCCGCAATCAAGCTCATCAATATTCTTTCCCGCAGTAGCCAGAGCATTACCGAGATGAGGAAGGCCTTTCCTCGCTTTTACGATAGTGGAGAAATCCGCATCACCCTTTCACGTAAGAAGCGAGAAGGGGTGGTGAAAGAAATTTCACAGCGTCTGAAAGAAAAGGGGATCCCTTTCACCGACATCGACGGCATTCGGGCACATTGCGGCGATGGTTTTTGGATGCTTCGCGGATCAAATACCCAGCCACATATAACCATCCGCTGTGAGGCTGCTTCGCCTGCTGGTCTCGACGCTTGTATGATCACCATGCGAAAAGAACTTGCGCTTTCGGGAATTACCGAGTCTATGCTGGAAGCTAAAGGATAGCGAGAAGAGCTTCAAGTCCTCTCTCCTCTTGCCGATAGTAATAAAAGAGAAGCGAAAAGCGCGGGAGGAAACTGTGGTACGAGGAATCTATACCGGTGCAAGCGGAATGGTCGATCAGATGCACAGAATGGATGCCATCTCGAACAACCTTGCCAATGTCGATCTGGTCGGGTACAAGCGTGATCAATCGGTAAGCAAAGCCTTTCCTCAGATGCTGATACGGAGAATGAACGACGACGGGGTCTACTCCTTTCCCTTTGGAAGTGCGGATACCGCTCCGGTTGTCGGCATGATCGGGACCGGTGTCGAGTACAATGAGTCCTTTACCGTTTTCTCGCAAGGGGCCCTGAAAGAGACAGGCAACGATTTTGATCTTGCCCTTGACGGAAAGGGATTTTTTGCGGTCGACACCCCCCGAGGGGAACGCTATACCCGCAACGGCACCTTTGTTCTGACCAAAGAGGGAATCCTTACCACCAAAGAGGGAGAGCCCGTTCTCGGAGAGAACGGTATCATCCGGATCAAAAAGAATAATTTCGTGGTGGATGAGAGGGGCCAGGTATGGCAGAACGGCAGTTACGACGGTGATCCCCAGCGCCTTGTCTCCAAAGAGGAAAACGAGTGGGAGAACCTTGAGCTGGTAGATACCTTAAAGGTGGTGGATTTCCGTCGGGACCGTTACCTGAAAAAAGAGGGTGACAGTCTCTATATTGCCCCCGAAGAGGCTGGCGCTTCCAATCAGGTTGCCCTCGGCTCCGAAACCAAGGTGGTCCAAGGCTTTCTCGAAGGGAGTAATGTCAATTCAGTCACCGAGATGGTCAGGATGATAGAGGTAAACAGGGCATACGAGGCCAACCAGAAGGCGATTCAAACCCACGACGCACTTACCGGACGTCTGATCAACGACGCTATTAAAGTATAAGGAGTGATTGAGCCATGATGCGATCTTTGTGGACCGCTGCCAGCGGCATGACCGGACAGCAGTTTAATATAGACACTATCTCCAATAATCTTTCGAACGTAAATACCACCGGTTTCAAGAAAAACCGGGCGGATTTTGAGGACCTGCTCTATCAAACAAGCCGGGTCGCAGGAACCCCTGCCACCGAGTTGACCACGGTCCCCACGGGAGTGCAGGTTGGCCATGGTGTGAAGGTTGCTGCTACCCAGAAGATGTTTACCCAGGGTGCCCTTCAGAACACCGGCAACGTTACGGACCTGGCGATCCAGGGGGACGGTTTTTTTCGTGTTCTTCTGATCGACGGGAGTTATGGATATTCTCGGGACGGTTCATTTAAGATAGACAGCAACGGACAGCTGGTAAACTCAAACGGACACAGACTCATACCCGAGGTTGTTTTGCCGGAGAATTTTGAACGGGATTCCCTTACCATAAGTCAGGATGGACGTATTACCGTCAAGGTGGCGGGAAATGATGATCCTGTTCAGGTCGGGCAGCTGGAACTCTACCGTTTTGTGAATCCTGCGGGTCTAAGCGCCATCGGGCAAAATAATTTCAAGGTTACCAATGCCTCCGGCGATGCCATTCCCGGTCGTCCGGGTTTCGACGGTATGGGACAAACCGTTCAGCGCTTTTTGGAAATGAGTAATGTTTCGGTTGTCCAGGAAATGGTGAATATGATTGTCGCTCAGAGGGCCTATGAACTGAATTCGAAGGCAATCCAGACATCCGATACCATGCTGGGGATCGCCAATAGTCTTAAGCGATAGGTTAGGGCGATGATGGTGACCCGTTGCTGGAGAAAAGGGCTTGCTTTGTTGCTTCTTTTCATCCCGATTCTGGAGCTTTCCGCGGATGATGTGCTGCGGATTCCATCTGTTATTCGTGCGGATACAAGCGCTTCGGCACCCGATGCTTCCGCACTTTGGGGACGGATGACACAGGCTTTGTCAAGGTCGGGGCTTCAAAAGCCCGGCAACGGTATGCTTCTTATCTCGGGTTCCGCTGCTTCATCGCTTCTTTCTCCATCCCAAGGGGCCGTGGTTGCTCCCAAGTGGATCGCTGTGCTTCCGTCGGAGGCTCCCTCCTCTTTTTTCTATACCTTTTTTCCTCTTTTGGTCCAAAAATTCGGCGTTGCTCTGGAATCGGCTCCCCTTCGGGACCTGATTCCAGATGATACGGTCATTCAATTTGAGTTTCCGCAATCGATGAACGATAGTTCCATGCCACTCCGTGATCTCTCCTTTTTGGCTCTTGATCCCTTGGCTGCCGCCTTTTCCGGGATGCAAACCGGTAGCGGGTCCTGCCGGCTTCCCCTGCGACTTGTTTTTCACGGGGAAGAAAAAATCGTTATGGCCCGACTTCGGCTTTTCTCTCTTCAAGACCACGCTTACTCATCGGCCGTCCGTTCCGGCGATCAATTGCGGGTTAGCTATGGAACCGGTGGTGTTCTTGTGAAATTTTCCGCACGGGTTGAATCTGTAGATGAAAGAACAGGAACCTTGCGTATCCGGCCGCTCTCTTCGCTTTTTCGGGATGAACGGGGAACCCCTCGTTTTGATGCGGTGCTTGATGAAAACGGAAAGGCTACAATTGTCGATGGAGCGTTGAAATGAAACAGATACGGCTATCCCTTTTTTTTGCCCTATGTCTGGTGTGCAGCAGCACCGGTTACGCGCAGGCTGCCAGTAGCGCGACTTCTTCTTCCTCGGCGGCTCCGGCTGCAGGGGGAACGAGAATCGGCGATATTACCGAGCTTCGTGGAATCAGAACGAACCAGCTTGTCGGTGTCGGTATCCTTACCGGACTTGATGGCAAGGGTGACGGTTCCCGTTCCGTTCCCATCAGGTCGTCACTTGCCATTATGCTCGGACACTTCGGAATCGAGGTCGATGCCCAGGATGCCGCAGGGAAAAATAGCGCACTTGTTTTAGTGACTGCCGACGTCCCCCCTTTCGCTTCTCCCGGGGATCGTATCGACATAACTATCTCGGCGCTTTTCGATGCGAAAAACGTGAAGGGTGGAGTCCTGCTTCAGACTCCGCTTAAGTCGGCTGGAGGCGATGTCTACGCTGTTGCCCAGGGCAAGGTCGAACGTTCCGGCGAGAGCTCCACCGTTGGAGAGATCATTGGCGGAGCCGTCATGGAAAACCGTGTGCATAGTGATGTAGAAGGTGAAGGAGGTTTCACCCTTCTCCTCGATCGTCCCAATTACCGTGTTGCCTACCTCATTCGGGAGGCGATAGCCAACGCCTATCCCGATCTTTCGGTATCCGCCGGAGATGCTTCGTCGGTAAGTGTTACCCTTGGTGAGGAAGGGGATCTTGTCCGTCTTATCGGCGAGATTCAGCAGCTTCGCATCGATCTTCCCCGCCCCTCGAAGGTTGTTATCGACGAGGCTTCCGGTATCGTCGTTATGGGCGGGAATGTACAGATAGCTCCCGTGACGGTGACCTATAGAGGAGCGACGATCGAGGTAGGGCCTCCCGGCTGGAATAGCGGCAATACCAATGGATTTTCCATCGATGAAACCGTTTCCGTTCAGAAATTCTTCGAAGTTCTTCAGTCATCTGGCATCGCGACCGATGATATTATTGATATTCTTAAGGTTATCGATAGGGCCGGGGCCCTGTATGGCAGCCTTGAAATGATGTGAGGTGATTATTTCATGGAGATTCCAGCGACAATACGATCGGCAGATCGATCGGTTCCCGCAGCAGAAGCGGCGGCGAGAAGGGCGTCTTTGACTCAGGATCAGACGAAGCTGAAAAAGGCGTGCAATGATTTCGAGGCTCTCTTTATAAAACAGATGTTCAAGGCAATGGATAAGACCGTCGAGCATACCGGACTCTTGGACGGGGGAATGGCCGAAGAGTATTTTCGTGATATGCTGCTCGATTCTTATGCCGACGAAGCATCAAAAACCAGTAAACTTGGTATTGCCGAAATGATGTTTCGACAACTCAGCAGTAAAGGGATAGTCTAAAAAAGTAGACATTTTTTCTCGATATCAATATTTTTTTATGTAAGATGTTAATAATTATTTATATAGTATATAGATAACAAAACAATAATGTTTCGATTTTTATGGCATGGTTTTTGCTTTCTGTTCGACAGGAGCAAACTATGACGAAGATTGAGAAACACAGGCAGGAAGATGATGCCCTGCGAAGCTATTTTGATGAGATTAAACAACACAAGCTGCTTACCTTCGAGGAAGAGCTGGAACTCTCCCGAAAAATTCAATCGGGTGATGAAGCCGCTCGGCACCGTCTCATTGAGGCAAATCTTAGGCTTGTAGTGAAGATCGCCAAATCGTATGTGACACCAGGTTTTGGTCTCCTTGATCTCATCCAGGAAGGAAATATGGGACTCATCCGGGCCGCTGAAAAATATGATCACCGAAAACAGGTACGGTTTTCCACGTATGCGGCATGGTGGATTCGCCAGAGTATCGTACGGGCAATTGCAAAGAAGCAGAAGGCAATCAGGCTTCCACATAGGAAAAATAATCTACTGAAGAAGATTCAGCGTACCTATTATCAACTCAGCCAGGAGCTTGAACACGAACCTTCGGCCGAAGAGATCGCTGTGGAAATAGGAATTGATCCCTCCATGGTCGACCAGATGCTTCAGGTTGGAAATCCCGTTGTTTCCCTCGACTGTGAGATCGGCGATGATGCTTCGACCCTTCTTGACATGCTGGAAGATTCAACCTATGAACCGGAGCGCGTCTGTATAAACAAGTCGATGCAGGAAGATACCATGCACTTTCTCGACCATCTGAAAGAGCGCGAGCGCCAAATCCTCTTGTATCGGTTTGCCTTCTTCGGCGGGAAAAAATATACCCTAAAGAAGATTGGAATGGAGATGGGTATCAGCCCGGAGACGGTACGTCAGATTGAAATGCGTGCGATTCGAAAGTTGCGGGACCATGCGGAGGAGATGAAAGACTATCTTCACCGAGCTTGACCAAAGCCCTATGAACGAATAGTGTGATAGGGTGACGGATAAGAAGCGACCGCCGAAAACCAAGCCGACCCAACTATATTTGCTGCTGGGAGTCATTATAGTACTGCTCCTTGCGGCATTGTTGCTTTTTCCGGGAAAGACAGGGTCGCGGAAGCGGGTACTTTCGGAGGAAAAGGAGAATTCTCCTTCGCAACAGGAGGTTCCCCCTGATTCGGGGACTCTTCCCGTTGCGACGCAAAAACCCGCCGAGGAACTGAAAGGCGGGAAGCCTCTTCCCGGTCAGAAGGTTCCGATAAAGCCGTTACGCGGAGAGCTTGCCATCATTATCGATGATGTCGGGTATAGTCTCAAAGAGCTCCGTCCCCTGCTTGACTTTCCGGGTCCCATCACCTTTGCAATCCTTCCGGGTGTTACCTATTCCAAGGAGGCCCTTAAGGAAATCCTTCAGGCCGGGAAGGAGGCTATACTTCACCAGCCCATGGAGGCTGTCGGAGGTAATGATCCGGGGCCCGGTGCCATCTACACCTGGATGGACAGTACAGCCGTTCGCGAACAGTTGGACAAAAATCTAAAGGAGCTCAGGGGCGTTAAGGGGATCAACAATCATATGGGTTCCAAGGTAACCTCCGATCCTCGGGTGATGGAAGCGGTCTTGGATGATTTGAGAGAAAAAAACTTGATGTTTATAGACAGCAGGACTACTGCAGAGACGGTCTCCAGGGGGATTGCGCAGCGCCTGCATATTCCGTATCAGGAAAGGAGCGTTTTTCTGGACAATACTCAAGAGCGGGAAGAGATCCTCCAGGCTTTTCAGGAGGGACTGCAAAAGGCGGAAAAAAACGGGCGGGCAATTATGATTGGTCACGTATGGTGTCATGAGCTTGCCGAAATTCTACTGGAGGTGTATCCTCAGGCCCTGGAAGAGGGGTTCGAGTTCCTTTCTGTAAGTGATTTGATTGATGATACTTCGGAGTAAGCATGCTGGTTCTTGGAATTGAAACATCCTGTGATGAATGCTCGATTGCCGTGGTTGAAGACGGCAAAACAATTCGTTCAAACATCGTAGCGACTCAGATCGATCTCCATCGGGAATTCGACGGGGTGGTACCCGAGATCGCCTCTCGTCTCCATACCGAGTGGATTTCTTCGGTTTTCAGGAGGTCCCTCGAAGAGGCCGGTATTGCGAAAGAGGCCATTGATGTTGTGGCGGTGACAAGCCGTCCGGGGCTCATTGGTTCTCTGCTGGTTGGGCTCTCCTTTGCCAAAGGCCTTGCTTTTGCCCTCGGCAAGCCCTTGGTTACGGTCGACCACATCCGTGCCCACCTTTACGCTCCCCATTTGGAACACTGTATCGACTATCCCTATCTTGGACTCCTCGTTTCAGGCGGCCATACCGTCATCGGGATTGTCCGGGAGTACGACAGCGTTGAAGTCCTGGGCACAACCATAGACGACGCCTGTGGTGAGGCCTTTGATAAGGTTGCAAAGCATTACAAGATGGGCTATCCCGGAGGGGTGGCTATCGACAAGCTTGCAAAGCAGGGGGATGACTCCCTCTTTTCTTTTCCTGACCCATCATTGCACAAGGGGGATCATCGATATGATGTCTCCTATTCCGGCTTAAAGACTGCGGTCATCAATCAAATTGCCCAGTTTACCTCTGCGCCTCCTCCATATCGTAACGAGGACATTGCCGCAAGCTTTCAGAAGGCTGCCGTTGGGATGCTGATGAAACGTCTGAGATACGCCATTGAGGACACAGATATTCGCCGCGTGGTGGCCGGCGGCGGAGTGGTCGCAAACTCCCGTTTGCGTCGAGAGCTTTCCGAGCTTGAGGATGTGGAGGTTATCGTTCCTTCGATGCGGTTGTGTACCGATAATGGTGCAATGATAGCGGGGCTGGGCTATATGATGTTCATAAACGGCATCACCTCGTCCTTGGCCGAAAATGCCTCATCAAGGGTCGCTGCCTTTAGACGAGGCTATCCGTAAGAAAATCGGTCAGAACTCTTCGCCAAGCTGCCGGATATCCTCGTTCTCTTCGAACAGTGCCGGTGCTTCCGGTATTGGAGTTGAGATAAGCTTCTTTGCAATTAATGTCATCGCCCTGCCGAATTGACTATCCGGATGGTTCTGATAAAAAGGACGGCGTTCGATAATGGATCTGGATATTCCTTCTTCCCGCTTCAGAAATCCGATATACTCCATTTTGATGCCGACATTGCGGGTGGTTATGGAGCGAAGTTTGCTACCGAGTAAAAGGTCCTGGTTGCTGGCCCCCATATTAAGAACGATCCTCGGGTAGAGCTTGCCCAGCTGGCTGCGGCATTGCTCCGCCGCTTCCTGCGAAAAATCTTCCATCCCGGCCAGAAGATCTGAAAAATCGTTTCCCGATCCCTCCAGTCGCTCGGTCATAAACTCGGAGATAAAGTTCCGTTCTTCACTTTTGGAGGGAAAGGTGCGGAAGAGAAGTCTGAAGACCGCAGTCTTTAGAAAGGAATAGGAGCTGAGGATCGCGGTTGTTTCAGGGCTTGTAACGATGAGCCCCGAAGAGGACATAAGGAAAAAATCAACGACATTATAGCTGCTGCCGGCTCCCAAATCCAGAAGAACAAAGTCGGCGGTCAGTTGTCCCAGCTCTTTCATGATCTTAAGTTTGCGGAAATAAGGAAGATTGGCAGTGCCCGGAAGCAGGGCATCACCCGGAATAAGAAAAAGCCTGGGAATCCCGGTATCTACAAGGAGCGATTCCAGAGACTCCGCCTTTTTATAGATGAAGCTGCCGATGCCTGCATGACGATTTTTGACTCCCAGACAGGTGTGAAGGTTGGAACTTCCGAGGTCGAGATCGACGAGGATGACCGTTTTCCCCAAGGAGGCGAGGGCTATACCCAGGTTGGCGGTGAAAACCGTTTTTCCGACGCCACCCTTTCCACTGGCAATAGGAATAATTACCTGCATATCGATAACAGCATAGAGGAGAGTGTCGGAAAAAGCAATGATCTGTGGCCATCCCCTCTTTCGCTTTCGGGTAAAATTGTATTATGGTGGCTTCTATGAGTGCCACATACGATTTCGATGCCGCCATACGAAGAATACCCGATTTTCCCAAACCTGGCGTTCTTTTCTACGATATTACCTCGTTGATTGGAAATGCCGAGGCTTTTGGGGCCGTGATTGACACAATGAAGCATCTTTACCAAGGTCGGCGTATTGATGCCATAGCAGCGGTTGAGGCCCGGGGATTTCTCTTTGCCACTCCCCTTGCGTACCTTCTGAATCTTCCGACAATTCTGATTCGGAAAAAAGGCAAACTTCCCGGAACCACCGTAGAGCGTTCTTTTTCTCTGGAATATGGTGAGGATACGATTCAAATCCATCGTGGCGATATCCCCATAGGGGGGAATGTTCTTATTGTTGACGACCTGATTGCCACAGGAGGTACCATCCGCGCTGCGGTGGACCTCCTTCGTGAATCGGGCGCTTGTGTAAGCGAGCTTTTTTCCGTCATTGGTTTACCTTTTCTTGGCTTTAGGGAGCTTCTTTCCGATTGCAGCATCGAGACATTGGTTTGCTATGAGGGAGAATAAAAATGTAGGAGTTGACAAAAATAAGGCTTTTTAGTAGATTCCCATGTACCAAACGTTGGCCGATAGTGTAATGGTAGCACAACAGATTCTGGATCTGTTTGTGAGGGTTCAAATCCTTCTCGGCCAGCTCTTCATGGTCCCTTCGTCTATCGGCTAGGACGGAAGATTCTCAGTCTTCAAAGAGGGGTTCGATTCCCCTAGGGACTATTTCGGCGATAAACGCTCGATAATCGGGCGTTTTTTTGTCTCTCGCTTTCCTTTTGAAAATCCTTGTGTTTTATTCTCTTGTCCGCTATCTTATTAAAACCATGAACAGTGAAAGTTCTTTCGATCGTTTGGTGCAGGCCCTTTCAACCGAAGAGCGGCAGACGATGCTTGATCGTATTCGTACCGCTACAATGACCAGCGATGAACCTCTGGTGTTGGAAGAGCCGATCGAAAACTATACGCCTCGTGATTCTTTTGCCCGCCTTGGATTTTGGAAACGGTTTTTTTGTTTTCTGAAGGCACTTTTCACCGGTACCGATAAGTACGAAATTGTTGAAGAGCTTGATATTCAACGTCTTGCAAAAGATGTGGAAAAAATGAGCCCCTCCGTGCTCAACTATGGGCAGGGGGAGATCGGTATAGGATTTTACGATCGAATCGCCAAGCTTGAGGCTTCTCTGACCGTACTCAGACCACCGCTTAGAACTGCCCTCGGTGGATCGAAAGAGGAGTTCGTTGCTTTCTATGTCGGTTGGATTATGCCCCTTGTGCAGGAAGAGCTGCTTACTTTGCTTGATCCTGAGAAGCTTGCCTTTGAGCGTTCTCTCGATGACCCCTTCGAGGTGAAACGGGCGATTGAATCTTCCCTTAAGGAATACCTTGGAGAGATTCTCGATAACGACAGAAAGCGACTCTATCAGCAGGCCCGGGCGTTGAGTCTTCTCAAGCAATTTGTTGATTTTCCCTTTTCCAAACTGCTTCAACCCTTTACCAATGCCGATGGCAGGGTTTCTCCTGTTGCGATGAACGAAATCAGGGGAACGTTATTTGAATTCGATGCCCTTCTTTACTCATTGGAACCCCTGCCCGATGATGATGCCTTGAAGGCTGTTTTTATGTTCGATATGCAGAAGGATCTGGATGAACGGGATTTTAATCCTGCGGATCAGCTTCTGAAGATGATGGACAGCATTTCCTGGGCATGGCAGGTCATTCGTCAGACCGCCGCCGAGTTACGTGTCAACGATCTTTGTCGGATCGTGAGTAGGAACCTCAACTATCAGGCCGAATCCGTGGGTGGGGGAGAAGACTGGTTTCAGATATATCGGAAATTCTGGCAGAAACGGTGTGATGCTGTACTCGGCCGCTATATTGAAGAGTCCAAGCGGAAACAGATCATTCAGGATGCGGTAAAATTCCTGAAAAAACGTGAGCTGCCCCTATTGGATAACTATCGTCCATCTTCGGTGATGCTGAATGTTCGCCCCCGTTTTCCCATTAGTCTTAGCTTTATTGCTTCTTTTGTGAAGGAGCTTTTTCTTCAGGAGTTGCACAGCCCTCTTAAATTGATTCTTATCGACGGGCAGTTCTATAAGGAACAGAATAGGGAAGAGTACAACGAGTCCTACAGCGGTATCTTGAAGGTTGTCGACGACATTGCGTACATTGATTCGGCGCTTGCCCCCGACGGGGCCTTGCAGGGTGAGTTTGAGCAGCTTTCGAAAGAGGTCCTCGGCACGAAGATTATTCGCAAAAAAGTCGAGGCCCGAATCGGAGAACTGGATCGTGAGGCCGATAGGATTATCAACGGGTTTGAGGAAAATCTTCGACTTTTGGCAAATGTCATCGGTGGCATCGTAGACGGGGAAATGGGGGGGCGTTTCGACACTCTCAGTAATCTCGGCTATATCGGTAAGAACGACAACAGCAACCTCATGCGCCGTTTAAAGGCCATTAAACAGATTTTAGAAAAGGCAATCTTTATTTGCAGGGAGTTGTACGATATTGAGCGAAATCTCGGTTAATAATGATTTTCTTCGTTTTTT
This sequence comes from Sediminispirochaeta bajacaliforniensis DSM 16054, assembly GCF_000378205.1. Classification (NCBI taxonomy): domain Bacteria; kingdom Pseudomonadati; phylum Spirochaetota; class Spirochaetia; order Spirochaetales; family Spirochaetaceae; genus Sediminispirochaeta; species Sediminispirochaeta bajacaliforniensis. Next base: position 38,446 of record NZ_KB899415.1, read on the forward strand.
TCCCTTTTCCGATCCGAAGGTGCAGGTCGATATGTCGCTTCGCAGTCTCGGTGACATGAGCGATCCTGAGGGGGAACCCCGTCGTAGGTTTTACGAAGGAACAGGCCTTTCGGCGCGGAGAGTTTTTACGCTGCAGCAGGTCCATTCCCGCCGTATCGTTTACGTGGACGGAAGCGATCTTCCCGTTGCCGTTTCCCGAATGGAGGGGGACGGTCTTATCAGTCGTGATCCTTCTCTTGCCCTTGGCGTCACCGTTGCGGATTGCCTGCCTATGTTCCTTTTTCATGCGAAGAGCGGAACCTTTGCCGCACTCCACAGTGGCTGGAGGGGCACCGGTATCGTCGCTGATGCATTGGAGGCGTTTCGGGCGAATTGGGCCATCGCCCCGGACGAGGTGGAGGCCTTTATCGGCCCATCAATCGGCGGATGCTGCTATCGGGTGGACGAAAAGCGGGCTCTGGATTTTTCCCGACGCTACGGTGATGCCGTCCTGCGAAAGGATGGACGGGAGTTCTACCTCGACCTCGGTGAGGTAAATGAACGCTTGCTGCGGAACTCCGGGGTACGCCAGCTGGTACGGGAGAAAAGCTGTACCAGCTGCGATGATCGTTTCGGCAGTTATCGCAGGGAGGGGCCCGAAGCATTCCATAGAATGCTTGCACTGATCGCCTTTTTTCGGTAAAGTTTTTCCTCGAATACAGCGACCGTCCTCTATGGTCGAAAGGAACAGAACATCATGGCCGACATTACCGATACGAAAACTCTGTGGAAAGGTGCCGTTGCCGACGCCTTGTTGCGCCACGCTGAAAGTATGAAGATTTCCTTCCAGCGGCCGGATCCCGCGTCTTTGGTTGCGGAACAGCCCCCGAAACCGGAAATGGGGGACCTCGCCTTTCCTATGTTTCCTTTTGCCAAGCTTTTTCGCACATCTCCGATGGCCATTGCAAGTGCCGTGGCCGATCAGGCAAAACAGACTGCAGCGGCACTTGGTGCCTCAGGTGAGGTCGAGGCTTCCGGTCCCTATGTAAATGTCCGTTACGATCTTGCATCGATGATGCCCGGTTTGCTGAAGCAGGTTTTTTCCGAGACGGAAGCTTATGGAAAAACCGATCTGTATGCTGGCGAGAAGATCATGATTGAATTTTCCTGCCCCAATACAAATAAACCCCTTCATCTTGGCCATTTGCGCAACGATGCCCTTGGAGAAAGCGTAAGCAGGATCTTAAAGGCCAACGGCGCCGATGTGATGAAAGTAAATCTCATCAATGACCGCGGTATTCACATCTGTAAATCCATGCTTGCCTATTCTGTTTTCGGTGAAGGGAAAAGCCCGGAATCAGAGGGGTGTAAGGGTGATCACTTTGTCGGTGATTATTATGTGAAGTACAACAGCTGGGCGAAAGAGGAACCCGAGGCAGAGGAACGAGCCAGGGAACTCTTGAGAAAGTGGGAGGCCGGTGATCCTGAAACCGTCGAACTCTGGAAAACCATGAATCGCTGGACCATCGACGGCATAGGTGAGACATACCGAAAGACCGGCATCTCCTTTGACGATATCTATTATGAGAGTAAAACCTATTCGGCAGGCAGGGATGAGGTGCTGAAAGGCTTACGCAACGGTGTCTTTTATAAAGAAGAAGACGGCTCCGTCTGGGTTGATCTTGCCGAAATCAATCTGGACAAAAAGGTTCTTCTGCGAAGCGACGGAACGACCCTCTATCTTACCCAGGATATCGGTACGGCGATCGCCAGACATGGAGATTGGCCCTTTAAGCGGCTTATTTATGTCGTGGCTTCCGAACAGCAGTATCATTTTAAGGTTTTGTTTCATGTCTTGAACAAGCTTGGTTTCGATTGGGCCGAGAACCTTTACCATCTCTCTTACGGCATGGTCAATCTTCCGGAAGGCAAAATGAAAAGCCGGGAGGGGACTGTTGTGGATGCAGACGATCTTATTGCCGAATTGAGTTCCATGGCTGCTGCGGAAATCAAGTCGAAGGGTCGAGAAAGTGATGTGGGAGATGTCGAAAAAACGGCAGAAGCCGTCGGACTTGCCGCTCTCAACTATTATCTCCTTCAGATTTCTCCTGCAAAGGATATGATCTTCGACCCGAAGGAGTCGATCTCCTTCAACGGCAATACAGGCCCTTACCTGCAGTACATGGGGGCGAGGATCAGCAGCATGCTGAGAAAATTCGAAGAACGAAGCGATGAGTTCAAGGGGGCGACAGTGGATCCCTCGCTCATTACCACGATTGAAGAGCGGGAACTTATCAAGTTGATATCGTTGTTTCCGGAGAGGGTGGCACAGGCTGGAGCGGAATTTAATCCCTCCATCGTCACCACCTATCTGTACGATCTGAGCCGGACCTTTAGCCGCTACTATCACGATAATCAGATTTTGAACAACGATGATAAGAATTTGGCATTTACACGGCTTTCCCTGGCGAAAGGGGTTTTGCAGGTCCTGAAAAATGCCTATCGGCTTGTGGGGATTCCTTTTCTCGAAGTGATGTAGCTTGACCCCCATTGCCTTGTTATGGTATAAGTTCGTCTACGTATTATTATGGATTGATTGAGGTTGGATTGATGTACGCACTGGTTGAAATTAAAGGAAAACAGTACAAAGCCGAAAAAGGGGCTCTGCTTACGGTCGACAGACTTGATACTCCCGAAGGTCAGGAGCTGGAGTTTGATTCGGTTCTGCTTACCAGCGATGGCGAGAAGGTAAGCGTAGGCACTCCCTATGTTGATGGTGTTAAGGTAAAGGTCTCCGTTGAAGGAGAAGAAAAGGGTGATAAGGTCACTATTTTCAAATTCAAGAAGCGGAAAGCCTATCGAAAACGACAGGGCCATCGGCAGAAGTATTCTTCTATTCGGGTTACCGATATTATCGGCGCCTAAGGCAAGAAGGTTCGGATGGTAACGGTAGTCGTCTCTCTTGACGAGGCCGGAATCGTCCGGGAAATGACGGCGGAAGGACATGCCCTCGGTTTTGCCAAGGGCGAAAATCCTGTTTGTGCCGCCGTTACGGTTCTTGTTCGGACCTATCTCCGCTGGATCGAGATTGGAGGGATAGAGTCCGTTGAAGGAGAAGCGCCGAAATCCGGCGTTTTGTATGCGAGTGTTGGTAAGCCCTGTCGGGAACGGGAGCCTCTTTTTCAGGGGGCTTCTCAGTTTTTGCTGACTGGTCTTTCCGACCTCCATGAGACATTTCCCCGACAATGTTCGTTGAGGGTAAAAAGATTCAAGGAGTAGCGTGAAATGGCACATAAAAAAGGTGGCGGAAGTTCCAAGAATGGTCGAGACTCCGCAGCTCAGCGGCTTGGAGTAAAGCGTGCCGGCGGACAGGTCGTAAAGGCAGGAGAAATCATCGTCAGACAGCGCGGGACGAAATTTCATCCCGGTTTGAATGTAGGAAAAGGAAAGGATGATACCCTCTTTGCAAAAGAAGCCGGGACCGTCGTATTCAAGAGACGACTTGGGCGACACTACATCAATATCGATCCCATAGCGCAATAAGTCAAAACTCGTGATTGGTTTCGCTGATGAGACCTATATAGACGTTGCCTCCGGATCCGGAGGTAACGGCGCCATTTCCTTTCGTCGTGAAAAATATGTTCCCAAAGGGGGACCTGATGGCGGTGACGGGGGGAACGGTGGAAATGTTGTCTTTCTTGTTCGGAAAAATTTGCGAACGCTTGCACATTTGAAAAAGGAACGCCACTTTCGTGCTGAGGCTGGGCAGGCCGGCAGCGGCCAGCGTCGGCATGGCCGTAACGGCGCCGATGCTGTTATTCCGGTTCCGCCGGGGACTATTTTGCGTGACCCCCAGAGCGAAGAGATCATAAAAGATCTTGCGGAATTGGAGGAGGGGGAAAGTTGGATTTTTCTCTCCGGAGGCCGCGGGGGCAAGGGAAATACGCACTTCAAATCTGCAAGACGCCAGATTCCCCGTTTCGCTCAGGATGGGGAAGAGGGAATTCAGGCAAGGGTGCATGTTGAACTTCGCCTGATTGCCGATATAGGCTTCGTCGGTTTCCCGAATGCCGGAAAATCAAGCCTGCTGAAGGCCGCTACCAATGCAAAGCCCGAGGTCGCATCCTATGAGTTCACCACAAAGATTCCTAATCTTGGGATGATGAATATCGGCTATAGGGAGCTTATCCTTGCCGATATCCCTGGCCTTATCAAGGGCGCCTCTCAGGGAGCCGGTCTCGGGCATACCTTTCTTCGGCATATCTCCCGTACAACAGGGCTTGCCTTTCTTATCGACCTTTCCGATGATCGCTATGCCGAGGCTTTTCCTGTTTTACTTAGGGAGCTTGCCTCTTACGATCCTATTTTAGCCGAGAAACCGAGGCTGATCGTTGCTACGAAACTGGATCTTCCCGAAACGATGGGGCGCTTTGAAGAGTTGAAGGCCTTATTACCAAATGAATCGATCTTGGGAATTTCCACTTTTATCGGTCTTGGGATTCGGGAGCTGGGCCAGGCTTTTGGTCGACTCTGCGAAGAAGCGGAGCGTTCGAAATGAGGATGGCCCTCTTCGGAGGTAGTTTTAATCCGATCCATGTGGGGCACCTCCATCTTGCTGATGAGTTGAGGACCGATGGAGGGTACGATCAGGTTGTTTTCATTCCTTCTTTCGTTTCTCCCCACAAAAGACCCGACGATCTGATTGATCCCCAGCTTCGTCTTGAGATGGTTCGGAAAGCCGCAGAACCCGCCGGGTTTATCGTCGATGATTGTGAAATCAAACGGAAGGGTGTTTCCTATACCGCCGATACTGTCGATTATATTTATCGAACGTATACTTTTGAGGGGAAACCGGCTCTTGTCGTAGGCGATGATCTTCTTGATGGCTTGAACGGATGGAAACGTTGGAATCATCTCTCTGCAATGGTCGATGTAGTGGTTGCTAGGCGGGAACATCATGCGCTTCCTTTATGCTCCGAACTCTCCGTTGCCATTGAAAACCTTCTTCTTCCCATTAGTTCGAGCGATATCCGGAAACGGGTGCGAGATGGAAAGGCCTATCGCTTTCTTGTTCCCGAGATTGTCTACCACATGATTGAGGATCTTGGCCTGTATCGATGAAGATGAATCTCGAGAAGATGTATCAAAGAGTCGATGTCGAGGCGAAACGCCTGCTATCTCCCTTACGATATCAACATGCTGTCCGAACTGCGGAGGCTGCAGCCCGCTTATGCGGGAGGTTTGACGCGGATGAGAAGCTCGGAAGGCTTGCCGGAATTGCCCATGACCTTGGGCGAGGTGAGAAGCCTTCTGTGGTTCTTGAAACAGCCAAAGCGGTTGGGCGCAAGGTCAGCCCGGAAGAAGAGGAGCACCCGTTGTTGCTGCATGGCTGGTATGGAGTCCGCCTTCTGAAAGCGATATTCCCGGATTGTCCTGCTGCCGTCTGTGAAGCCGTCGAGTTCCATACCGCAGGAAAACCGGGGATGGGTACGATCGCCAAGATCATCTTTTGTGCCGATTATCTTGAACCAGGCAGGGATCATCTCGATCGGACATTGCTGGAGGCGAGTGAACGTTGCGAAACCCTGGATTCTCTCTGTATCGTCGTGCTTGAGCATCAGCTTGCCTATCTACGATCACAGGGCAGACGGATTGTCAAGGAGTCTCTCCTTTTATATGATGAGCTAAAACGAGGTAGCTGTGAGGCGAAAAACAGAAAACTCAAATAAGGCACTGCTGCTTTTGGCGGTGTTGCTTCTTATTCTCGGAATAACGGTCGTTTTTTTATACGTTAATACTAGAACCGACGAGATTGCCGCTCTCCGTTCGGAACAGCATTATATTCCTGTGTTGTTTTCCGTTCACGAGGGGGATGAGCATCTCTTTTCGGAACTTTTTATCTATCATCCGCTTACCGGAAAAGGCGCTTTTTTCGATATTCCGGGAGAACTCGGTCTGATGATACCCTCATTGAAGAGGATTGATCGTATCGAAACGATTTTTGATCCGGAGCATCCTGATGAATTTCGAAATGCCGTGGCCAAAATGATGGCGGTAGATATTCCGTATCACATCATTCTTTCCTATGAGGATCTCGAAGGTGTGGTGGATCTCATGGGAGGTGTTGATCTCTTTATCGCCAATCCTGTTGAATATATGGAGAACGACCAGATCGTTCTCCTCCCGTCCGGAAGCGTCAGACTTGACGGAGCAAAGGCCGCGCTGTACGGAACCTATCATGATCCCGACGAGTCGGATATTGAACGCATAAACCGGCGTCAGCGTCTCGCTCAGGCCTTTTTCGGTCGGATGGGGGAAGAGGCTTCCTTGCTTATGGAAGGAAGTGCTGAGAAGCTTTTGCATAAACGTATTTCCACCAACCTCAATAGACGGGCCTTCTCTTCCTATCTTGAATCGCTTACTCTCTTTGATGCTGATCGGGTTGTATTTCAACGTATTCTGGGGACGATACGGAATGTCGATGGGAAGGAACTTCTGTTTCCTCATTATGAAGGAAAGGTCGTCCGGGAAGCGGTGGAACAAACCCTCGTTTCCATCGCCAGTGAGGAAATCCTGAGTAATGAAGAGTTGACATTATCACTTGAGATTTTGAATGGCACTTCAAGAAATGGTCTGGCGGGAAGAACCTCTACTGTTTTTAAGGGCTTTGGGTATGAGGTCGTCGGCATTGGAAATGCACCCGAAACCGAGGTAGAAAAGAGTTATGTCGTCGATCATACAGGTGATATCACAAAGGCTCAGCGGGTAGCGAACCTTATCAGGTGCAAGGATGTTCGAAGCGCTTCGGAAACATCCCTTGCTTCAACTACCGATAGCGATGTTCTTATTGATGTAACTATTGTTTTAGGAAAGGATTTTGATGGAAGATACTGCAAGGAGGAATGAGATGAAGCGGGCGGCCCTGGCGTTGGCGGAGGAAATCAGTAGCCATAAGGGCGAAAATACGGTCCTCATCGATTTGACGGGAAAAAGTAGCTGGACGGATTATTTTCTTATTTCGACGGTAAACAGTCTCGGACACCTGAAAGGAATGGTCCGCAATGTGAAAGAGAGACTTGCCGAACTTGGAGTAGAACTACTTCAGCGACATAAACGTATCGGCGAAGACGGATGGGAGCTAATCGATTGCGGCTTTTTGGTGATACACCTCATGACCAAAGAAATGAGGGATTTTTACGACCTTGAACGACTCTGGTTTGAAGGTGACGTAATTTTCAGGGAATAAACCATAAAGAAAGCAAGATAGATAAGAGGGGAGGAAGAGCCGTTTTTTTCACTTGGCTGGTCCTCCCTCCGTTTCTTCTTTCCGCCTTTACATCGTTTCAGGCATCAAAATCGTCGTAATCCAGACCATCGTCGTAGTCGAGGTCTTCTTCGTCGAGGAATTCGCCTTCCTCTTCGTCGAAATCCTCTTCGTCATCCAGCCCTTCGTCGAGATCTTCTCCGTACTCTTCATCAAGCAGTTCGTCTTCGAAGTCGTCGAAATCATCATCAAAGTCAGACTCGTAATCGTCAAAGTCATTGTCGAGATGATCGTCGTCAGCGCTGGATAAAAAATCCAAATCTTCCAATTCGTCCATCATTACGTACGTGAACCCTCCCTCAAAAAGATTCTCATACAGAAAGCATCTACTGTACTGAAGAACATGTTACTTCGGTCGAGGCAACCTTAACCTACACCTAATCTACGAGATGGCTATAAAACATGTCAACTCTTTTTCGACCATTCTTTTGCCTTTTTTATGCCAACGAAGATATTGATCTTTCCGAAGCCGCCGGAAATATCCTGATTGAGGAAATCATCCAGCGCTCTGATGTCGTAAGAAATGTTGGCCCCGATGAGCAGGGTCGGGGGAGTGATGTCGCATTCGAAACCGTGATCTGCGAGAAGCATCACCGACCTTCCGGAAAGTTGGTTGAGGATCTCGCCGAAGGCTTCCCGCTGAAAGCTTCCAAAACCTTCTTCACTCTCTTCCATCCCCATATTGGCAAGGACCTTGGAGATGAACGCAACCAGACTTTTTGTATCGGAGCGTAGAAGTAAGAATCCTTGGATATCCCCGGTAATACCGATGGTCGCGACGGCCTCACTCGGAGGGTTCATTTCGGGAGCCGCTTTATACGTAAGGTCCGCAAATCCAATTTCATGGAGGACCTCTTCGAAGGCTTTTTCAAAAAGCGATAAATGGCCGTTTATCATGCCCCTCAGTATAGGTTGATACGAAGAGCGTGTCAAATTGAACTAACGCATGGTAGCGGTTATACTATCGATCATGACACTGACCATAGAGGCTCCGGCCAAGATAAATCTTCACCTGCAAGTTGGAAAGCTTCGTTCAGACGGTTATCATGACCTTCTCAGCTTAATGCACCTCGTCGATCTTTCAGATAGGGTGAGCCTGCGGACGGAAGGAAAAAGGGGAACGGTGGAACTTGAAGGGGATTTCGACTGTCTGAAGAAGGACAATTTACTGTATAAGGCTGCTTCGGCCTATCTTCGAGAGAGACAGAAGAGGATTCCGAACGCTCCCCCGGCTCCTGGTTTGACCATTTCCTGTTTGAAAAGGATCCCGGCGGGGGGGGGGCTCGGAGGGGGATCATCCGATGCCGCTGCGCTATTAAAGCTGCTTGAGCGTTTTTTCGGGGCTTTTCCCGAAAGGGGGGGGCTTGATGAGATCGCCCTTTCTTTGGGGAGCGATGTTCCTTTTTTCCTCCACACAGGGGCCGAGATAGCTCAGGGAAGGGGCGAGGTGCTCGAACCTGTGGAACCTCTTCCCGCTTATCCACTTGTGCTGGTATTTCCCTCCTGGAGAATTTCAACCCCCGATGCCTATGCCGCGATCGATAGGTTTAGGCTCGAAAAAGCGGATCATCCCCGCTTCCTTTCCCCCGGGCAACTACGCGAAGCATACCGCAGGCCTGTTGCCCAATGGCCTTTTTTTAACGATTTCACCTCCCCGGTTCTCTTGCAGTTTCCCGAATCCCGTGACCTCCTTTTACGGTTGCAGGACCAGGAAGCCCTCTATTCGCAGATGTCGGGAAGCGGTTCCACCTTTTTCGGACTCTTCGGTGAGGAAAAAACGGCCCTTTGGGCCTTTGAAAGGCTAAAATCCATGGGCTATCGTTGTCATCTTGGAAAAATGCTTGCGCGCCCGTATGACCCGGTTTACAATGGGCGATAACAGCTAAAGGTGCAACGCGCATGGAGGATTTATGGAAATTACTGACATTCGCATCAGGAAACTTGGTTCCGACAGCAAGTTGAAAGCGTATGTGACGATTACCTTCGACGATTGCTTTGTGGTACACAATGTAAAAATCATCGATGGGAAGAATGGTGCTTTTATTGCAATGCCGAGTAGAAAAACCAGGAGCGGTGAATACAAGGATGTCGCACATCCCATTAATTCCGACTTCCGTGGGCGGCTGCAACAGCAGATTCTTGATGAATATGAACGTGTTTTGGAGAGCGGTGAGGATGTCCCTCATTACGAAGACGACGAAAGTCTTTAAGATGAATAGATTGGTATAGAAAAAAGGGAGTAAAATCACCCGTTCTAGTGGAAAAAAAATCTAAACTATGATAGAAACATAACTCTGTTGCCAGAACAGTGGGGCGTTGGCAAGCGGTTAAGCCACCGGTTTTTGGAGCCGGTATTCGCAGGTTCGAATCCTGCCGCCCCAGGTATATTTTTAGTAAAAGATCCGGAGGAGATTTTTCATGGAACAGAAGACGTTAACCGGTTTCGCCCGTACCGAGCTAAAAAAAGGTGCTGCCAAAAGGCTTCGCCGAGAGGGCAAGATTCCCGCTATTATTTACGGCCACTCAGAACCCGTGCCTATTTCCGTCCCTGCCAACGAGTTTGAGAAGAAGTATTCCGATCTTTCCGAGAGCACGATCATTACCATTTCTGTCGGCGGAAAAGAGTACGATGTTCTTATCAAGGATTACCAGGAAAATACTATGCGGGGTGAAGTGACCCACCTTGATTTTTTTGAGATCGAGCGGGGCAAGAAGCTGAAGACCCATGTACCTCTGCATGCCGTAGGAACGGCCCAGGGGATAAAAGAGGGGGGTATCCTCGAGCTTGGTTTCCACGAGATTGAAATCGAATGTTTACCAAAGGATATTCCTTCTCATCTCGAAATCAATGTAGAGGGTATGGCCATCGGTGATTCTCGACACATATCCGATATCTCGGTTCCCGAAGGGGTTACTGTTCTTGTCAGCACGGACATGGTTGCCGCCTCAATCACAACTGCCAAGGTTGAAGAAACTGCTCCTGAGGAAGGCGAAGAGGAAGCTGCTGCAGCGGATGCGGCTGCTGCCGAAGCTTCTGCAGCAGAATAGTTCTCTGCCTTGATACATCAGCTTTGTATCGGTCTGGGAAATCCTGGTCCGCAGTATAGGGAAACCCGACACAATGTCGGGTTTCTTGTCTTAGAGACTCTTGCCAAAGAATTCGGAGCTCAGTGGCGAAGGCCCTTCTTCTCACCGTATCGTTTTGCAAGGCACAGACATTCGGATGCGATGCTTTTTCTTGCCCAGCCTCTTACCTTCATGAATCGTTCCGGCGATGTACTTTCCGCAATTTTACAGAAAAGCGGTACTTCATCTGAGAGTATGCTCGTTGTGTGCGATAATCTCGATCTTGCTCCGGGACAGGTTCGTATTCGGAAAGGCGGTTCTGCTGCCGGTCATAACGGCTTAAAATCGGTCATCGCTGCCGCCGGGACCGGAGAGTTCCTTCGTGTCTATGTAGGAATCGGTCGCCCCAATGGGGGAACCATTGTCGATCACGTACTTGGGATTCCTATCGAAGGAGAGGAACAAAAGGCTGTCGAGGCCGGTATTGTACGTGCCGCCGAAGCGGTTACCCAGCTTATTGAAGGTGAGGAGCTGCAAAGTGTGATGAACCGCTTTAATAGAAGGAATCGTGAAAACGGACATTGAATCGCTGTTGCGCCAGAAATTAGAAGCCGTGGGGGCCTTAGCGGGGGGGAGGCTTCTTGTTGCCTATTCAGGGGGGCCGGATTCTACCGCTTTACTTGCTGCCTCCGTTGCGCTTCGTTCCGTTTCTGCCGACTTTACCCTTGAAGCTGTGTATATCGATCACTGCCTGCGAAGCCAGGATGAACGCCGGGAAGAACGTACTATTATTCAGGCCGCGACCCGTCGTTGGAATGTTCCCCTGCATCTGCTATCCGCCGGAGAAGGGAAAATAGTCTCACAGGCAGGCGCGTCAGGCAGCGGGGTTGAGGCAGCGGCTCGTCAATACCGCTATTCCTGCTTTGAAAATCTCATTTCTCATGAGAAATTTGATTATTGCCTCTTGGCACATACCCTCGATGATCAGGTGGAAACGATCCTTCAGCGTCTTTTCGAAGGGGCGGCCCTTGATTCCTCCTTGGGCATACCCGAACGCAGGGGGCCGTTTTTTCGACCCTTTCTTTCGGTGAAAAAGTCCGATTTGCTTGATTACCTGAGAGAACGGAATTTCTCCTTTTCGACGGATTCGACCAACGGAGAGAACTTGTATCTGCGTAATCGTATTCGGAACGAGATTATTCCTGTTGTCGCCTCTGTTTTTCCCGCATATCGTACGGCCATAGAATCCTTTCTTGCAAAGCAACGAATGGCCGATTCGGCGCTGAGAGCGTTGTTGCCTGAGATTCCCTTCAGGAAGGAATCTCCTTCCTCCGTTTCCTGGGATGCCGAATCCTTTTTTGCCGCTCCGGAAGAGGCACGCCGCCGTTTTCTTTATCGCATCCATACGGAAATCGATTCTTCTCAGCGGCGTTTACCATATCCCTTTGTCGAACGGATTATTCGCATGGACGATAAGCCGGAAGCCTTGATTGAAGCATTCGGTTCCAGGATAAGCAGGAGGGGAGATCGGATTTTTTGGGACGGGGTTGTTGTCCTTCGGGGAAAAAACCGTTACATTAGACGGATACAGGATGGTAGCCTGGTAAACCTTCCCAATATTGGTAAGGTTCGCCTTTCTTTTTCCGGGCTAACCCCTCCGGTGATTATTCGATACCGAATGGAAGGGGATGTTATTTCTACGACGGGTGGGAAGAAAAGGCTGAAAAAACTTTTTCAGGAATGGGCTCTGCCACAGAGTCTTCGTAATATGGTTCCTGTTTTGGAAGATAGCCGCGGTATCGCTGCCGTTTTGGGCAGCCCTTTTGGTTTTCCCGATAGATATGCCGTTGGTGGAAAGAAATATTGTTCAATCAAAATGGAGTATGTAGGTGAATCCCGAGAACAGACAGCCAGATAAGAATGGCAACGATCCGAACAAGCTAAAGTTCGATTTTAACAAGAACAGGTTTGCTCTCTTCTTTCTGATTTCGCTGATCATCATGTTTGTCCTTCTTTTCATGATGAATTCCGGCGGAGGGGAGATGGAAATTTCTTATTCCAGTTTCCTCAATTATTTGAAAGAGGGACAGGTTGATGCTGTTAAGATTCTTGACAACAGCGAAATCAGGGGAACGATGAAGGGCTCCGACGGGCAGTCGGTAGTTTTCGTCACAACCATTCCGTATTACCACGATAATCTCATACCTATGCTCGAAGAGCACGATGTTAATATTTCAGGAGGGACCAAGGGGCTTTCTGCCGGCCGGGTTTTTCTTGAACTTATTCCCTGGCTGCTCTTTCTACTTTTTTTCTGGTTCATGTTCAGACAGGTCCAGGGAGGGGGAAACAAGGCCTTTTCCTTCGGAAAGAGTAAGGCGAAGCAATATCTTGAGCAGGATAGTCGAATTACCTTTAATGATGTTGCGGGTCAGTCCGAGGCGAAATTTGAGCTTGAAGAGGTGGTCGATTTTCTGAAGAATCCCACGAAATTTACAAAAATAGGTGCGAAGATTCCCAAAGGTGTCTTGCTCGTCGGAATGCCCGGTACGGGAAAAACATTGCTTGCCAAGGCGGTGGCCGGGGAGGCCGGTGTGGCCTTTTTCCATATGTCGGGTTCCGATTTTGTCGAAATGTTCGTAGGTGTCGGCGCAAGTCGTGTGCGTGATCTTTTTGAGCAAGGTAGGCGGCATGCTCCCTGTATCATTTTTATTGATGAACTTGATGCCGTAGGCCGAACCCGTGGTGCAGGATACGGCGGCGGACATGACGAACGCGAGCAAACCTTGAATCAGATGCTTGTGGAGATGGATGGCTTCGATACGAAGGATGGAGTGATCATTCTTGCGGCGACGAACCGTCCTGATGTTCTTGATCCTGCGCTCCTTCGTCCCGGCCGTTTCGATCGGCAGGTTGTTGTCGATATGCCTGATGTAAAGGAGCGGGAGGATATTCTCGCAATTCATTGTCAAAAAATTCAGCTTGCCGATGATGTGGATTTGAATAGAGTTGCCAGGGCCACTCCCGGAACTTCAGGCGCCGATCTCGCCAATATGGTCAATGAAGCGGCTCTTTTCGCCGCTCGTAACAATCGTCAGACGGTTTGTATGCTTGATTTCGAAGAGGCGAGAGATAAAACCCTCCTGGGTGTCGCACGAAAATCCCGGGTTATTACCCCGGAGGATAAAAGGGCCACCGCTTATCACGAGGCTGGTCATGCATTGCTCCACTATTATCTCAAACATGCGGATCCTCTTCACAAGGTAACCGTTGTTCCTCACGGCAGGGCTCTTGGGCTTGCTCTTTCCTTGCCGGAGCGGGATACCTATTCCAGAACAAAAGGCTGGCTGATGGATCGGATAAAGATCGCTATGGGGGGATATGTTGCTGAAGAGCTCATTTATGGTGAGACCACAACGGGAACACAAAACGATATCAAGCAGGCAACCAGTATCGCCAGACGAATGGTCACCGAATGGGGCATGAGCGATGAACTTGGCTTCGTGGCCCTTGGGCAGGAGGATGAACCGATCTTCATCGGAAAAGAGATTGCCCAGCATAAAGATTATTCCGAGGATACTGCAACCAGAATTGATGTCTCGGTTCGAACACTCCTGAAGGATGCCCTGGACGAAACTCGCGTGATTCTGACCGAGCATAAAGATCAGCTTGATACGCTTGCCAAAAATTTGGTGAAGGAAGAGACCCTTGACGATGCCGAGATTAGAATCCTTCTCGGTTTTCCTCCTCGGGAGTCGATAACAAGTCTGAAAATAGAAACTTCGGAGCCTGAAGATTCCGAAAGCGATCCCGAAAATGAGGATGAGGAGAAATAGGCTCCGAAGAGATCGGTATGCAAGAATTGAAGCGGTAGCGAGGTACGTATGGTTTCTCGGTTCTTCCCTGTCCTCTTTCTGGCAGTTTGCTTGATTCCTGCTTTTCTTCTTGCTCAACCGGTACGATCTCTTTCCGGTGCAGAATCGGAACTGGGAGCATTGTATGCCGGCTATGCCTATGACGCCTATAATGCGGGAGAAAAAAGTGATGCATCCCGCCTCGCCAATGCGGCTCTGGTTTTTGATCCGGGAAATCGTGATGCTCTTGCGGTTTCCGCTCTGCTTACCGCCGACGGGGGAGAACTTGAATCGGCTCTTCGTTTGTTTGAAAAGACCGCTGCCGCATATGTCCCAGACCAGACGGCCCTGATTGATGTGGAGCGGCTCCGGCGTCGTATGGCCGATACCGCCTTGCGGCTTGGATTTCCGGAACGATCGTATCTTTATTTGTTGCCATTGACGGAAGGAGAGCACATTACTCCTGAGACCGGGGCGCTTTTTGTCAAAATCCTTTCACTTCTTGGAAAGGAAGATGAATCCGTCGATGTTGCGAGGGAGCTTGCTTCCCGTTATCCCTCTTCATCCCTTGCTGTAAAGGTGTATTTGCAGGTGGATGCCGGATATCTCCCTCCCTTTCTTATTAAGCCGCCTGATAACCCAAAAGCGGTGCGGCAGCTTTCTGCTTACGACAAAGATGTTTATCAGCTGCTTTATGTGCGTCTGCGAAATCAAGACCTGAAGCACGAGATTGCAGGAGCGTATAAAGAGCGTTTCGGGGAAGATCTTTTCTGGTACTTAACCGAGGGGATAGGTGATGTGGTGGATCAGCAGGAGCGTGCTTCGCTGATAGGACGGGCACTTACCGCCCATACTCCCGCTTCCCGTGAAGCTATTCATTTTTTCCGATCCCTTTTTACCGGCGAAACCGATAGAGAAACCTATGATGCCTGGTTTGCTTCCTTTTCGGGGCTCCTTATTAGTGACCTGAATGGTGACGGATATTCTGAAACCTCTGAAAGGTACAAGGATGGGATTCTTACCGAATATCGTCTTGATCAAGATCAGAATGGCCGCTATGAATATCGTGTGGATTTCGAGGATGGAAGACCGTCGTCGATTCAATCCGATACCTGGAAACTGACCTATGCGGACTATCCCTATATTGACCAGGCGGAACTGAGTGATGATACAGGAACCGTCACCTATATGCTATATCCATATAGTATGATTCATCGTCTCGAATATCTTCCCAGGTTGACGGATTCTTTGAACGACAGCAAGCCAGTTGTACATATCACTTTTCCTGTCGAAGAACGTATTTCGGCCAGATCTCTTTCTGAAAAACGGTATGTAAAGGAAAACCGTGAAACGATTACCATGGATCGGCCTTTTGCCGGGGGTGTTGAATACCATATTACCTCTCCGAGAGAGGGCGATGTTAGAGAACAGCGGCGAAGTGATGGAACCTTTATCATACGAGAGCGGGATCCTGACGATGATGGGATTTTTGAGGTGAAAGAGCGCTATCTCGATAATAAACTTATCGAGCTTACCTTTGATGAAAACGGCGACGGACATCCTGAATACATGGAATCCCATGGAGAACAAACGGTCTATCTCTGGGACCTAAACGACGACGGTCTTTATGACTGCCGCGAATACATCGACGAGTCGGGAAGGAGTGTCCGGGAGGTTTCGACGAAGCTTGATGGGGTCTTTGATTTTCGTTTAAACGAGGAAGTGGAGGGTACTTGACGTGAATTACGATGCAGCGAAGCGAGCCTCTGTTCTGATTTTTCTTTTTGTTTCCACGATTGCATATATCGGTTGTAGTTCCGGCCCGGAGCCTCGTGGAGAGAGTAAGCCTCTTTCAGAGGTAACCTATCAAGGCATTGAAGATGCCTTTGAGGCGGGACGTTATGAAGAGGTGATTCAGGAAGTCCAGCTTCTCGATCCCGCCTCGCAGCCGCAGGAGGGCGAACATGAAAACCTCGACTGGTTCTTTACGCGGTCCGTCGAGGGGCTCGTCGATAGTTACCATAAGGCTGTCGATTCCAATGATTACTACCTTGCTCTTTCTCTGGGAAGGAGCCTTGCGGCCCTCCATATACTCCATCCCGAGATAGATATTGATCTTCTGGACGAAAGAGAGCTGGCTCTTCGAAAGCTTGAGGAGGCGGGGGATGATTCTCCTGTTCCCTTTCTTAATCGATTCCTTTTTGAAGAGATCGACGACCTTTCGGATGCGCAGATAGAGGAGATAGCTGCGCTCTCGGTGGCCGAAGCAAACGGTTCGGTTGCGGCCCGTATAGCCGGGGAGCTTCAGAATCGGGGAAAAACGCTTGATTCCTCACTTAGTTCCTTTATTAATGGAAGGAAACGCAGCCCCGAAGAACAGCTTCCTGCCGTGGCCACCGTATGGGTCAATCGGGGGATGACCATCACCGGCGGTGTCGGTTTACCGGACAGGGTCATCGGTTCCGGTTTTTTTATCGACAGACGTGGGTATCTGATAACAAACTACCATGTCATTGCCAGCGAGGTGGACCCCAGCTACGAAGGGTACAGTCGCCTGTATGTGAAATTTTCCGATGATAGTGACACAAGAATTCCCGCTCGTGTTGTTGGCTACAGCAAAACCTTTGACCTTGCGCTTCTTAAAACCGAAAGAGAACCAAAACAGCTTCTTTCTTTTAGCCCCGATAAAACGATCCACGTCGGAGAGAAAATTTTTGCCATCGGCTCTCCTGGAGGGCTTGAGAATACCCTGACCGCCGGCATTGTTTCTTCAACGGGAAGAAAATTCCTTCAACTTGGTGATGTCTTTCAGGTCGATGTTCCTATCAATCATGGAAACAGCGGTGGTCCTTTGCTTAATGCAAGCGGGGAGTTGATCGGGATCGTTTTTGCGGGAATAGAACAGTTTGAAGGGATCAATTTTGCCATCCCCTCGGAATGGGCACTTTTGTTGTTGGAAAAATTATATAAAGGTGGTGATACCCCTCTCCCCTCCATCGGTTTTGCCGTGAGGGAAACCCAGGAAGGCCTCAGCGTTATTTATGTCGCACCCGGTTCTCCTGCGGAAAATGTCGGTATTCGGTACGGAGATCTGTTGACGGAGTTTGATGGTACGAAGGTGAACAAGTTAATTCAGGTCCATCCTCTGCTGATCAATCATGCTCCCGGTGAGCTCGTTGCCACTCGCTGGCTGAGAGATGGACAGGAACGATCTCTTCTTATTCGAATGGAAAAACGAAAACCGACACCATTTCTGCCCCTTGCCAAAATCGATCGCCCCGAGGACCTTTTCCCTCCGCTGTTCGGTATGCGAGTTGAACTTATCGGTGGCGGTCTCTTCTCCGATCGTTATCAGGTGCAGGAGGTCTTTTCCGGATCGAGTGCGGATGAGACGGGGTTTTCTCCCCTTGATCCTTTTACCCTCCAGAAATGGCAGGTCATCGATGATCCTGGTGTTGTTGTTGCCGTATTGAGGATAAAAAAAAGAAAGGCGGGCTTTCTCGAGAGCGGGGTGCAGATGGCATCTTATCTCGAGACTACAAATTTTCTCTAAGTTCGTTTCTCCTTCTCCTTGCAAAAACGTTTCTGTAGATTATACTGATGTAGGGAGGCTCGTGTGAACGAACAGAATGATTCCTCTGTGGTCGTGGCCTTAGGGGCAAAAGCAACAATAGAGCAGGTTTCCTCTCTTGCCGATGAAATTCGGGCAAAGCTAAAACAAACCGATACGCTTCTCTTTCAGGTCGAGCAGGTCGAGCAGATTGACTTGTCGGTGATCCAGCTCATGTACGCGACAAAACGGCAGGCCGATAAAGAGGGAAAGACATTTCAGTTTACCGGCACGGCTTCTCAGGCTTTCTTGGATACCTTGGTTGATGCCGGATTCCTTAATGAGCCGGTAGACGATCTTAGCGTATTACACCGTTCACTGATTGATTTTGACTGAAGGCCGAAGGAGAAACAGCTTTGTCGTCAATGGATAATTTCAAAGAAACTTTTCGTGAAGAGGCTTTCGAACTTCTGGCGTCTTTGGAAAGCGATCTTCTCGAATTGGAGTCGAGCCCCGATGATAAGGAGCTTGTGTCGTCGGTCTTTCGTGTGATGCATACGATAAAAGGATCTTCGGCCATGTTCGGCTTCGATGCGATTTCGGAATTTACCCATGAAGTGGAATCTTTTTTTGATAAAGTACGAAACGGCGAATTACACATCGATCGGCAGATAATCGATGCCACTCTTTCGGCAAGGGATCTTATCCGGGAAATGCTGGAAGAGGAAGGGGATTCTAACGAACGAAAAGAGGAGTGTGAAGCGGTTCTTCAGACCTTTCGGACGCTTGCGCAGCAGGCGAAGGGAGAGGAATCTTCTGATGTGGAAACAGAGGGTGAGGCTGAAGAAGCGGTTTCCGAAATGGAAAAGGAGGAATCGAATCAGGAAGAGGTGACGTACCGAATTCGTTTTGTTCCACCTTCTTATCTTTTTAAATCGGGAACTAATCCCATACTGCTTTTGCGTGAGCTTCGGGAACTCGGTGATTGCACGATCATTCCCCGCCTTGATTCTATCGAAGGATTGAAGAAGTTCGATCCCGAATCCTGTTTTTGCAGCTGGGAAATCATCTTAACAACAAAAGCCGATATCAACGCCATACGCGATATCTTTATTTTCATCGAATCGGATTCGACGATTCAAATCGATACCATTGAAAGTTTCAGCGATATGATTGAAAACTCTCCGTCAAGGCGACTGGGAGATATTCTTCTCGAACGCGGAGTGATCAGTGAAGAGACCTTGAAGGAGGCTCTCGGAAAGCAGAAACGTCTTGGAGAAGTGCTTGTCGAAACAAAGGCTGTTTCCCGTGGCGATATTTCGGCTGCCTTGCAGGAACAGGAGCATGGCAAGCGTGTCCAGGAAAAAAGAAGTGCAACCCTCGGAAAAGCGGGAATGTCGATAAGAGTTGCAAGCGATAAACTCGATTCTCTGGTGGATCTCGTCGGAGAACTTGTTACCGTTCAGGCCAGAATCAGCCAACTGGCTGCTCAGGAGAATGACGCATCCGGCCATCTGCGCCTTGTCTCCGAGCAACTTGAGCGGTTGGTTGAAGAGCTTCGGGATAATACCATGAGCCTCAGAATGGTTCCTATCGGTACCACCTTCAGCAAATTTCGTCGTTTGGTCAGAGATCTTTCCCTGGAATTGGGGAAAAAGGTTGAATTACAGGCAGAGGGGGCCGAAACCGAGCTCGATAAGACGGTTATCGAACAGCTGGGTGATCCCCTTGTCCATCTGATCCGTAACTGTATTGATCACGGTATCGAAATGCCTGAGGTCCGTTCTTCCTGCGGTAAGCCTGAGGTTGGAAAGGTTCTCCTTTCGGCCCGGCATGTGGGAGCCACGGTCCAGATTTCCATCGAAGACGACGGTGGAGGGCTTGATCGTGCTGCAATATTGGCGAAGGGCGTCGAACGCGGGCTCCTTTCACCCGACGGAAAGCTGAGTGACGAGGATATTTTCCAGACGATATTCCTTCCCGGATTTTCCACTGCAAAGAAGATCACCGCCGTTTCCGGACGCGGGGTGGGGATGGATGTTGTTAAACAGCAAATTGAGGCCCTGCGGGGCTCCGTCTTGATTTGGAGTGAAGCGGGAAAAGGCACCCGAATTACTATTTCGTTGCCGCTTACCCTCGCCATTGTAGATGGATTGCTTGTCCGGGTGGGTGAAGAGTTTTTTGTTGTACCCCTTTCTGTGGTTGAGGCGTGTGTTGAGCTGGATGAAAACGCAGCAGAGGAACGCGGTAGGCGGCGGCTTCTTGAATTCCGTGAAAAACTGCTCCCCTATGTTCGCTTGGATGATCTTTTCGATCTTCCTAGTGATGATACCCCTCTTCGGCAGGTTGTTGTGACCGAGCTCGATTTTACCAGATTCGGTATTGTCGTTGATGAAGTCATCGGGGACCATCAGACGGTGATAAAGAGCCTGGGTCCGCTCTATCAACGCGTGGAAGGGGTTTCCGGAGCAACTATTCTCGGTGATGGAAGGGTGGCTCTCATTCTTGACATTCTGCAGCTTGCAAAGATTTCTGCTGCCGTTGCCGGATGAACCTCTATGGATTATAGCAAAACCTTCAAAAAGCGCGATTTGCGCGATGAAGAGTTTAAGCGTTTAAGTTCCTACATCGAAACGAACCTTGGTATCAGAATGCCTCCTGCTAAAAAGGTGATGCTGGAAAGTCGCCTGCAAAAGCGATTAAAACATCTTGGACTCAATAATTTTTCCGAATATGTTGAATACCTTTTTAGCAAAGATGGACAAGAACTTGAGATCCCCGCCATGATTGACGTGGTTACGACCAACAAGACCGATTTTTTTCGTGAGCCGGCCCACTTTGATTATTTGCGGGAGAAGGTTTTTCCTCATTTGCACATGAAGCAGAACGGCAAACCGATAATGTTATGGTCGGCTGCATGTTCCACTGGGGAAGAACCTTACACCCTTGCCCTTGAAGGTTCGAAATTCCGGGAGCAGCACCCCGGCTTTGATTTTCGTATTTACGCTACAGATATCTCGGGAGAGGTCCTTACGAAGGCGCGTTCCGGAATATATCTTAAAGATCGGTTGGATCCGATACCGAAAGAGTTCGTCCGGAAATACTTTACGAGGAGTAAGGACCCTGCACAGAATTTAGTTCGGGTAAAACCGGAATTGCGGGCTTTGGTCTCGTTTCTTCGCCTGAATCTTATGGATCCCGTTTTACCCTTCAGGGATATGTTTGATGTCGTGTTTTGCAGGAATGTTATGATCTATTTCGATCGTGATCGACAGAAATTTTTGCTGGAAAAGATAGCACGTTCGATGAAGCCCAATGGGTTCTTATTTCTTGGTCATTCCGAAACCTTAACGGGGATGGATGTTCCCTTTGCATCTGTTGCGGCTACCATATATCGTCGTATTTAGGAGGAGCAGTGGAAGAAAAGAAACTCACAGTCATGATTGTTGACGATTCGGCGGTCGTTCGTCAGACTATGAAAGATATCATCTCATCGGATCCTATGTTGGAGGTTGCCGCAACAGCGGCCGATCCTCTTATTGCCGCGAAGAAGCTTGAGAGCTTCATTCCTGATGTTATTGTCCTTGATATCGAGATGCCGCGTATGGATGGTCTGACATTTCTCCGCCGGCTGATGAACGCTCATCCCGTCCCTGTGGTAATCTGTTCCAGTAAGACCGAAGACGGTAGCCAGAATGCGATCCATGCGCTTGAGTACGGTGCGGTTGAAATCATTCAAAAACCGAAGATGGGAACAAAACAGTTTCTTGAAGAATCGAAGGTAACGATCTGTGACGCAGTAAAAGCCGCTGCGTATACCAAGGTGGAAAAGAAGCCGGTACTCATTACGCAGAGAACGGTACAACCAAAACTGACAGCAGATGCGGTGCTTTCGAAGGGCACCGCACCTTTGACAATTGATACCACGGATAAGGTCGTTGTGATCGGCGCATCGACAGGAGGTACCGAAGCCCTTCGGGAGTTTATCGAGCAGCTTCCTGTAGACGCCCCCGGTATTGCGATTGTTCAACACATGCCCGAGCATTTTACCGCTGCTTTTGCAAAAAGACTGGACGGACTTGCACGTGTTACGGTGAAAGAAGCGGCAAATAATGATTCCGTACTTCGTGGACATGTGCTGATTGCCCCAGGTAATCGTCATATGCTTCTCAAACGGAGTGGGGCACGCTATTATGTAGAGGTTCGGGAAGGTCCACTCGTGAGTAGACATAGACCCTCTGTGGATGTCCTGTTTCGCTCTGCAGCACGCTATGCAGGCAAAAACGCCATAGGTGTCATTATGACAGGGATGGGCGATGATGGGGCCCGTGGGATGGCTGAGATGCATGAGTCCGGCTCTTTTACCATTGCGCAGGATGAGAAAAGTTGTGTCGTATTTGGAATGCCGAACGAGGCGATTAAACGTGGAGGAGTTGACGAAGTCCTTTCTCTCGATCGGATAGCCGGTAGAGTTCTTGAGAAGGGCCAGAGAGGATAGCAGATACTTCGTTGCAGAACATGAAAGATTCGGAAAGAAAACCGCTTATCCTTGTCGTCGAGGATGAGCAAGTTGTTGCGATAGATATAAGCAGAACGTTACGAGGGCTTGGATACGATGTCTGTCAGCCTGTGGCATCGGGAGAAAAAGCCCTTCAGATGTTGAAGAGTGTCGAACCGGATCTTATTCTGCTGGATATTCGTCTGGAAGGTGAGCTTGACGGCATCGAGACGGCCAAAGTGATTCGCCGCGATTATCAAATCCCGTATATCTACCTTTCAACTTTTTCCGACGAACAAACCCTCGGCAGGGCGAAAAAAACCGAGCCATACGGCTATATCACCAAAAGCAGCCACCGAAACGATCTCCATTCTATGATTGAGATGGCCCTTTATCGCTCAAAGATGGAACGAAGGATACGTGAGAACGAAGAGATCCTTTCCGTGACCCTCAAGAGTATCAGTGATGCTGTTATCGGGACTAGTCTGGATGGATCCATCATCAGCTGGAATAGTGGAGCCGAGACGATTTTCGGCTATAAAGCGGAAGCTGTGAGAGGAATGAATATTTCCATCCTCACTCCGCCCTTTTACCCGAATGAGATGCCGGAGATTCTTGATTCCATTTGGAACGGCAGTGAAGTCGACCATTACGAGACGATACGGCAGAAAAAGAATGGTACCATTATTAATGTTTCTGTCAAGGTTTCTCCCATTCGTAACCATCAGAACCGGATAAGTGGTGCTTCCATCATTGCTCGCGACATAACCACCCGTAAGCATTTGGAAAGAGAGATCCTGGAAATCAGCGAAAAAGAGCGGAAACGGATCGGTCAGGACCTTCACGACAGCCTTGGTCAGAAACTGACCGGTATAAGTCTGCAGATTAAGGCCCTTGAAAACCGTCTCCGCCAGTCGCTTCCGAATGAGGCGGAGAATGCCGCCTCTATTGCGGCTCTGGTAAATGACACCATCATGCAGACGAGAAACCTTGCAAAGAATCTGCTTACCGTTACTCTGCAGACGCAGGGGCTTTCCGTAGCCCTCCAGGAGCTTGCAAGCTATTGTGAGGAGCTTTACGGCATCCCTATCGATTGTAAAACCGCACTCAAGGAAGAAATCGCCGATTCGGCCCTTGCCGGTCAACTCTATCATATTGCTCAGGAGGCGGTTACCAATGCCATTCGGCATGCCAACGCAGACTTCATTGAGATTATGCTTCACGATGATGATTCGGAAATTATCCTTGAGGTAAAAGATAACGGAAATGGCGCCGTCCTCGGCAGGCAAGGAGGAATCGGCTTGAAAATCATGGAGTTTCGTTCCAGTATGATAGCTGGTAGGCTGAGTATTTACGGTGAACCCGAAAAGGGAAGCAGTATTACCTGCCGAGTTCCAAAAATCGGTTCAGTAGGCGGGACATGAAAAAACGTATCGTGGTTGTCGATGATCATCCCATTGTCAGGCAGGGCTTTGTTCTGCTCATCAATCAGGAAGCCGATCTCGAAGTGGTAGGACAGGCAGAAGATCCCTCGGCTGCTTTGACGATTATTTCCGCGACCAAGCCTGACCTTGTGTTGGTGGACCTTTCGTTGAAGAACGGGGACGGGCTTGAAATGATCAAGGATTTGTCTCGCCTCTATCCCGAACTGCTGATGCTGGCTGTAAGCCTTCATGATGAAAATGTCTATGCGGAACGAGCTTTACGTGCCGGTGCCAAGGGCTATATCATGAAAAGTGAGGCCACCGACAGCGTGATGATAGCGATTCGACAGGTTTTGTCGGGAGGTTTTTTCCTTAGTGCCAAGATGAATGAAAGGCTACTGACCCGCCTTACCACTGCCGGTAAGCAGGATACGATAGATCCGATGGCCCGTTTAAGCGATAGAGAGTTTGAAGTGTTTCAGCTTATCGGACAAGGCTATGATACCCGGCTCATTGCAGAGTCCCTTTGTCTCAGCATCAAGACGATCGAAACCTATAAGTCTCATCTGAAAACAAAGCTCGATCTGAAAAACTCGACGGAGCTTATGCAGCGGGCCGTTGAATGGAGTGTGAAGCATCGAAGATAAAAGTATGCATGAAACAGAACAGAAAGCTCCCTCCATCCTTGTTGTAGAAGATGAAAGCATAGTAGCCATGGATATGGAACGTCGGCTGCGGGGATTGGGCTACCATGTGGTCGGGCGTGTCCTTACCGGAAAAGATGCTGTTCAGCAGGATGATCTGTTGCATCCTGATATTGTGCTTATGGATATTCATCTAAAGGGCGATATGGACGGTATCGAGGCCTCTACATACATTCGAAGCAAACGTGATGTTCCCATTATCTACATCACTGCCTATTCAGATGATAAAACCCTTGAGCGAGCCAAGGCGACCCAACCTTACGGATATATCTTGAAGCCATTTCAGGAACGCGAAATCCATTCGGTTATCGAGATGGCCCTTTACAAACATCATGCCGAGACGGAGTTGAAGCGCGCCAAGCGGGAAGCGGAAGAGGGGCTGCGGGCGAGAAACGAGTTTCTTGCGAATATGAGCCATGAGTTTCGTACTCCGATTAATTCAATACTGGGTATGGCTACGCTTGCCAAGGAACGAAGCGATTCGTCCGAGGTAGGGGAGTATCTTGATCTTTTGATTGAGTCGGGAAAAGGCCTGTTGGATATGGTCAGTTCGGTTCTCGATTATGCAAAGATAGAATCGGACCGATTTAAACTTGTCATGTCGAATCTTAATGTTTCTTCAATGGTGAAGAAGATACGGGAACGGTTTGCCTATCAAATTGCCCAAAGCGATGTTGATTTTTCCATCACCGTCGCGCCGGGGGTTCCGAAACTTCTCTGGTGTGATGAGGAGAAATATTATCAGATCATATTGAATTTGGTTTCAAATGCCTTGAAGTTTACCTCTCGGGGGGAGGTTTCGGTGACAATTTCCGCCGGAGAAAAAATTGATCAGGCAGGCGGTTCTCTTTTGCTTAAGGTGGTGGATACAGGGGTGGGAATTGCCAAAGATCAACAGGACCACATCTTTCGGGCCTTTACCCAGGTAGACGGTTCGGCGACAAGAACCTTCGGCGGAACAGGCCTCGGTCTTACAATCGTAAAGCAATTCGTCGATCAGGTCGGAGGTTCTATCGAGCTTACAAGTGATACGGGAAAGGGCACGGAGGTTGTGGTGAAGCTGCCTGTCAGAATCTCTACCGGAGCGGAACATCGTATTGGCCACGACGAAGGCTCCACATTTCCCGATACGCCCATCAATATGTCTGATTTTGCCGAGCATTGTCGTCGTTTACTACGAGAACAAGCATATGAACAGATAGAACATGAGGCGTATGTGATAAAAAATCATTTTGCCAAGCTTGGTTATGGAAAAGTCGTAGACGATCTATTAAGAGTAATATTAGGGACGCGGAAACGTTCTGAAAAGAGCGTTCTTAAAGCCCTTATCCTTCTTGATGAGGATACGGGACAATCTGCGGAAAGCGAAGTATAAAAACGGGGATAGTTCGGATGGCATCCATTTTTGTTGTGGAAGATGAAGGTATTGTTGCTCTGGATATTAAACGCCATCTTGAGAATTACGGTTATGATGTGCCCGGACTCTTTGCCAGCGGGGAAGAGGTTGTCGCTGCAGTCAAACAGCAGATCCCCGATCTGATTTTGATGGATATCAGCCTGCAGGGGAGCATGGATGGGCTGGAGGCCGCTTCAATCATTCGAGAATCCTATCATGTACCTGTTATCTTACTCACCGCCTATGCCGACGAGAGGACCATTGAACGTGCCAAGATATCGGCTCCTTTCGGCTATATTATTAAGCCCTTTGAAGCGAGGGAACTGCGAACTACCATTGAAATGGCACTTCATCGCGCCGTTCTTGAACGACGGCTCCATGAGAGTGAGGAGCGCTATCGACGCTTTTTTCAGGACGATCTCTCGGCGGATTTTATCTGTGATGCGGACGGGCGTCTAATCGATTGCAACAATGCTTATCTGGAACTATACGGCTTTCATTCCGATGAAGAGGCTGCGCTTGTCGGTATTAACGATCTTTTTATCGATGAAGACGAGAAAAAACGTTTTTGGAATGGGATAGATAGTAAACGTAAGCTTGGGCTGGCGGAATTTTCCATGCGTAAAAACAATGGGAAAAGTTTGATGGTTCGGGCAAATATCGTCCCTCGTTTCGATAATTCCGGGAACCTGACCGAGATTAATGGTTTTGTCTTTGATACTACCAGGTTACGGGAATTGGAAGATCAACTTCGCCAGGCCCAGAAAATGGAGGCAATCGGTCGGCTTGCCGGTGGGGTTGCCCATGATTTCAACAACATCCTTACGGTCATCATGGGCTATACGACAATGCTGGAAGAGAAGCTTAACTCCGGTGAGGATGTTGCTTCCGATATAGACGGCATTCAGAAGGCTGCTAAAAAGGCAACGGCCCTTACCAGACAGCTTCTTGCCTTCAGCCGACGGCAGGTTCTGAAACCGAAACAGATCGATCTGAACAGACTGGTTCGTGAGATGGAAAAGATGTTGCAGCGACTTGTGAGTGAGGATATCACCATGACGCTCCTTCCGTCTGCCGAACGGTCGGACGTGTATGTAGATCCTGGCCAAATTGAGCAAGTTCTTATGAATCTCGTGGTTAATGCTCGGGACGCTATGCCAGGCGGTGGTAAAGTCTTTATCACTACCAAAAATCACGAAGTGGAGAGAGCCTTTCCTTCAGCCATGGGGACGGTTGTACCGGGCGACTATGTCGTTCTATCTGTTTCCGATACCGGTACCGGTATTAATGATCAGGATCTTGAAATGATTTTTGAGCCCTTCTATACCACGAAGCCTGACGAGAAGGGAACCGGTCTTGGTCTTTCGACCGTGTACGGTATTGTAAGACAGTCTAACGGAAATATTGTAGTGGAAACATCAAGTGATCGGGGAACAAGTTTCCATGTATATCTCCCCATATCGGGCAAGGCTGTTGAAGAGAGTGTTTCTTCTTCTGAAGAAACGGCAAGTGTCGGTGGGAACGAAACGATCCTTGTAGTTGAGGATGAAGAAGGTGTGTTGGAATTGGTGGAACGAATTCTTGCCAAGGCCGGTTATCATGTTCTTACCGCACGCAACGGGGGAGAGGCCCTTCTTATTCAGGAACGGCATGATGCCGCTTTGGATCTATTGATAACGGACCTTATCATGCCCCATCTAAACGGCGGTGAGCTTGCTGCGCGTATGCGGCAGACCGACGGAGGCTTGAAGGTCCTTTTTATGAGTGGATACCCCGAGCGTACCATCTGGGAGCGTAAGATCGATATAAGTCGCGAAGTCTTCTTGCGGAAGCCCTTTGAGCCTGTTGAATTATTGAAAAGGGTTCGCCTGCTCATCGATCGAGAATAGAAAAACGTGTAGCTTGAAGAAAGATGTTTCTTCAGATATAGTACACCCCAATGGCAATATCTCGCGAACGAATGCGCAATTTTTGTATTATTGCGCACATTGATCATGGAAAATCTACCCTCGCCGACCGTTTTATCCAAAAGGCGAAGGTGATCGACAGCAGAAAATTCAAGGACCAGTTCCTCGACAGCATGGATATCGAAAGGGAACGGGGAATAACCATCAAAAGTCAGGCTATTACCATTCCCTATCAGGGCATGGACGGCCAGATTTACGAGCTAAACCTTGTCGACACGCCGGGGCATGTCGATTTTTCCTACGAGGTTTCGAGGGCCATCAGTGCCTGTGAAGGGGCTCTCCTGCTGATTGATGCGAGTCAGGGGGTTGAGGCTCAAACCTTTGCAAATATGTATATGGCCGTGGAACTCGACCTCGAAATCATTCCTGTGGTCAATAAAATTGACCTTCCCAGTGCGAATATCGAGATGGTTAAGCATCAGATTGATCATGACCTCGGCCTTGACCCCGACACCGCCGTTCTTGTTTCTGCTAAGACCGGCGAAGGGGTTGATGAGCTTCTGGAACGGCTGGTTGAGCTGATTCCTCCTCCCGACGGGTCGGAAGACGAGCCCTTGAAGGCCCTGATTTTCGATAGTCACTACGACCCTTATCGTGGTGTCGTCGTTCATCTGCGGCTCTACGACGGTATCATGAAACGTGGTGATGAGATCAAGCTGATGAACAATGGGGCGGTCTACGGTATAGAAGAGGTGGGAATGTTCCGAGGTGATTTGCTCCCTACCGAATCGCTTAGAGCCGGTGAAGTGGGCTATATGATCGCCGGAATTAAGACCATCAGCGATATAACTGTCGGAGATACCGTAACGCATCCCGAGCGTCCCTGTAGTGTGGCCCGCCATGGATTTAAAGAGGTTAAGCCGGTCGTTTTTTCTTCCATCTATCCCATCGACAGCGATGACTATGAACTGCTTCTTAGCGCGCTGGATAAACTGAAACTCAATGATGCCTCCCTTGTCTATGAAAAGGACTCTTCGGCGGCCCTCGGGTTTGGATTTCGGTGCGGTTTCCTCGGTCTTTTGCATCTGGAAGTGATTCAGGAGCGACTGGAAAGGGAGTTCGGACTCTCCGTTGTATTTACCAGCCCCTCTGTTCGTTATCGCGTTACCATGAAAAGCGGAGAGCGCTTTTCCCTTGATAATCCGCTTTCCTTTCCCGATCAGGTAAAGATCGAGACAATCGAAGAGCCTTATATCCATGCAACCATCATTACCCCCTCCGACTACCTTGGGCCCATCATGAATCTGTGTCTTGAAAAGCGGGGTGTGCAGCAGTCGATGACCTACCTCGATGAAAAACGGGTAGAGATGGTTTACGAGATGCCTCTTGCCGAGGTTTTGTATGAGTTTTACGACAGGCTTAAATCGGTAAGCCGCGGCTACGCTTCCTTTGATTATGAACTTTCCGATCTCAAGGTAACCGATCTTGTCAGGCTCGATATCCTTGTCAACGGTGAGATTGTCGATGCCCTCAGTCAGCTTGTGTTTCGCGAAAATGCCGCTTATCGTGCAAGGATTATCTGCAAAAAGCTGCGGGAAGAGATCCCCAGGCAGCAATTCAAGATTCCGATTCAGGGTTCCGTCGGCAGCACCATTATCGCGCGGGAGACCATCAGTGCCTTACGAAAAGATGTTACGGCAAAGTGTTACGGCGGTGATATCAGCAGAAAGCGCAAGCTATTGGAGAAGCAGAAAGAGGGAAAGAAGCGAATGAAGATGGTCGGAAGTGTCGAGGTTCCCCAGAGCGCCTTTCTTTCGGTTCTCAAGAGCGAAGAACGCTAAGGGCCTGTTCGATAATACGGATAAATCTCTGAGCCGAGGCGATGGCTCGACGGTGGAAGCCATCGTCCGGCTGTTCTGGATCGATACGATGAAAGTCGGGAAAGAAGCGATAAAGATAGTCAAGCTCCTTCCATAAGCGCCTGTCTTCCTGAACAAATTGCTTCAGTAAACGCTGCTCGGAGAGAAGAAAGCCCTGCACATCTCTTCCTGTATTTCGGTCGTCGCCGTTTCCCCGGGCGAAGAGGGGGGCTGAAGAGCCGTGCCTCTTTTCCAGCTCAGAAAGAAAACGAGCGGGATCATGGTCGTACCTTTTTCCCGTTTTACCTCTCAGTTTGCGTGTTGGCAGGCTTCCCGGAAAGATACAGATAGGCATTGCTGACTTTAGGGCGGAAAGTCGTTCGGTAAAATTTTCTTCATAGCCTGAGAGAACGAGGTCGCTTATTACCGGGGGAACCTGCTCCTCGTCGAGGCAAAAGGGATGGCGTTGCAGTATGGCTGAGAAATCTCCCTCCGGGCTTAGCCTCTTTCGGTTTTGAAGTTCCCGGTGATGGAAAGGGGTACCCCGACAATGGCTTTTGCCCAGCCGGTATGAGAAATCGAGGCCTGCAAGCAGCAGTGCAGGCGGTTTCATCTTTTGGGCCAATAGCAGAGCCGTCACCCCGACCGAGCCGACCGGGGGCAGAAGCGGTATCTCCGGTACGGCGTGCGAGAAGCGGGCTATAAGCTGCGAAGAATCAAAGGACGATAGAAAGGGTAAGAGTGGGGCCTGTTGATGTCGTGGGACCCCTCTGAAGGCTGTGAGATCGAAAAGCAGCGGGGTGGAAAACCCCTTCGAAGTGATAAAATCACCCATGGTATAATACTGGCCGTCCTGGCAGACGATAAGATCGGGATCTAAGCCGTGCGCCTTCAGTGGCGATAGAGCCGTGTCAACCGCAAGCAAGAGGAATTGCTTGCGATAACGCTCTATGAGGGGGATGGCCTCATCAAGTGAGGGACCTGCTCCCGCAATCAAAATCGGGAGCTCGCTCTGTCGAAGCGGTATCGTTGCCTGGTTTGCAATCGCCGCGCAATTATAAAAGAAATTTTTCAACCAAAGCGGCCCAAACCATACGAGAGTCATCCTGTTTTGCCATTGGAGGCGTATATATCGTTCATAATGAGCGACCAGCCGGCGGTATGATGCAGGAGCAAGGGCGTAGCCCCCGTTCAACGTGACCAAGCGCACCCTTCGAATGGTGCTTAGCGAGATCGGCGGGGGGATTCCAAGGGCTTGATCTTCTTTGAGAAATATAAGCCGTTCGTTCTTGCAAAGGGAGGAAGGCCTTCTATTCTCTGCGAGGTTGTAGAGCTCTTCATCGATTTCGACGGCAAGGATCAGAGATGATGCATCGATCCTTTCAAGCAATTTGTCAACACCGTACCAAAGTAGAGGAGAAGGAAGAATATAAAGTGTCTGAGGGGAAATAGGTGCGGCATCGGCTCTCTGACGCGCTTTCTCGACTGGTTCTTTGTAATGATAGAGATTCCTGTTCGCATAAAAACAGGAAAGCCCTCCGCCTGCGGCTTGCAGGAGAGGGCCTTTTGACGAAGAGGTCTCAGCCACGATTGAGAATACGGGTGCTGAAGACCTCCATGAAATTGTTTTCCAGCTTCTTGGAGCCCAGAAAAAGTCTTCTGACCTGATCATCGGTCATATTGGTAATGACGGATCGGTAACGTTGATCGATGGTATCCTTTACGGTCTGCGGAGCATCACGCTCGTCTATCATCTGAAAGACAATAACGTTGTTGCCGACAACCTGCGGTTCACTTACACCTTCCGGTTCAAGGGAAAAAAGCAATTTCAGAATACGGTCATTGTTACCGATGCTCTGCAGGTAATTGGAATTATCTATGGTCCTGATTACCTTCAGAAAACCGACGGAGCCGAAGTTAATGGGGAAATAATCGGTAAGATGTTCGGTAAGGCCCATCGAATCACTCGTTTCGGAAAACGAACTCTTTTCGGCACTTTCTCCAAACGTTTTTCCCAAATCGAGAAAATAGTCCTCGACGATTCCCCGATCATTTACCAGCATGTAGCTTCTAACTTTATCGATGGTCTCGTCATTAGTGAAGTCCGCGTCGCGGATGGGACCGTTGCTTCTGTATATGGCCCAGCCGTAGGGGGTTTCCACCAGCCCGCTTACCGTCCCTGGAGCAAGGGAAAACACTTCATCAAGATCCTTATCATTACTAATATCCGACTGGAGCGCATAACGCATCACATAGCCCATCTCTCCGCCTTTGTCGGCATAGATATCGGTTGAATGAGCAGTGGCCAGTTCTTCGAAGGTCGAGGTTTCCTCTCGAAGCTGCTTTAAAACGGCTTCTGCCGATTTTTTATCATCTTTGAGACTGATCCTGCTGAAGCTTCCCTCAGCAAAAAGGTCTCCCTTTTCTCTCCCGTATTCGGCGACCTTTTCCGCCGGGTAGCTGTTTAAATCCCAGTTGACAAACCGAAAGTTGCGTTCGGGAGATGCAAGGGAGAGCAGAAACGCTTTTTCTGCACTGCTTGAGCGGGTGCTGAAGACATCACCCACCCATTGCTGGTGAATGAGACTTTCATGGTAATAGTTTCTGACGGAAAATTTCTCGCTGCTCGGGGTATTCCTGTACGCCTCCGGACTGAATTTTCCGTTTTCCCAGTAGCCTTCATAGTAGGTCAGGGCTCTGTCTACGCGCTCGTCGCTTACCTGTAAACCACTCTTTTTTGCTTCTTCCATGATGGCCGAATGTATGACCGTTAACTCGAAAGCCCCATTCCAAACCTGGAATAGCTGCCAATCTATATTGTCCTGTCCCTGGGATTGCTGAAACATTGCCTGATAACGTTTGGCAACCATATCTCTCTGGCGTGAAAGATAGTTATCCGGACGATATTCAATCGGTTCTCCGTTCCAGCTTCCGAAAACGATACTTCCCCTCTGACTTCCGAAATGGGATATTGCCGGGGCCCCGACAAACGTAACAACAATGAGCACCAGGATGAAAACACTGAAAGCCCAAAGCATAGGGTGCTGGTCTCGTTTTTTTTCTACGACATTGGGTTTGTCGATATGATCCTTATGATCCTTCGATTTGCTTGGCATCGCATTACCTTTCCGATCTTCTATTGGTGTAAACGTATCGAAGAACAGTAGCATGGGAGATTGCTATTGTCAATGAATGGCCCCTTTTGTCTCATGTGCTATACTGCGGTATCATGAGTGGAGCTTCCCGACGTCGACAGCATAGCTACACCATCGCAGGGCTGCTTGCCCACCAACCCGCTGGGATGCAGAGGCTTCCCGGATATCGTGATCTTCTGGCCCACTATCGAATATCCGCCAGACTGAAACAGGTCAGACTTTCGCGGCGAGGCTATTCCGTGCTTCTCCACGCCCGGGTTTCTCCCGATCGGCTGCGGCTCTTTCTTCGGGCTCAGCATCTTCCCGTCGATCCCTTTTTTCCCCTTTATCTGGCGTTGAAACAGGACTATCTTTCGACTTTGGAACGAAAACGTGAGGAAAAACGACGCTGGATTATCCATTGCTTGCAATCCCTGCCGCAGCCGCTTTTTCACTCATTTCTTTCCCTTGCATACCTGGAGCAGTACCTTGCAGGAAGCGACGAAACCCCTATTTGGGCTGAAGAGCTTGTTCCAAAAACAAAGAAAGCCGCACGTCATCTTATCGGCCTTTCCAGACTCCAATGGATGGACCGCTTCGAAGAGCATTTGAATTTACTTGTGCAAAGGTACCGCAACTTCTCGGCTGAAGAAGCCGAGCTCTTTCTTGCCTTGTTCGTTCTCGAGCTTCCTCCTTCCAAGAAGCTTTCCCTGCCGGTCCCTCTACCGGCGCCCACATGCATAAAGGAGGCTTTTAGACGATTGAGTAAAAGGGAGCATCCCGATGCCGGTGGGGACAAAATGCTCTTTGTTAAGCTAAAGTGGGCGGCCGACATTCTTGTCTCCCGCCCTGCTGATAGCTATTCACGTAGAGAGTGTGGAAAGAAACATAGGTGAATGGTTATCTGTAGCTATCGCACCGCATGTACGGAAAGGTTGTCAAAGCTCACTGCCATACTGTTCGTCCTGAGAGCAATATAGGCTCCTTTGCCAGGTGCCTTATCGAGGAAGAAGCGATAGTATGTCCCGCTTTGCAGAGGGTTCCATACCTTTACCTCTCCGGTATCACCGTTGACGGTTAATCTGACGGGGACCACCCGATCGAGATGTTCTTCCGTCAGCATGGCACTATCCAGGGGAATATCATAGCCTTTCATGAGGGTCATGGTGTGATGGTTTATACTCTTGTAGACTTGGGCGCGAAAGCCTTTTCCTCCATAGGTCGCATGTTCGTCGTAATTAAGCCAGAGGAGGTAGGAGCGACCGTCGCCCCAGGATTTTCCGGGGTGGGCTCTATCAACAAAAACCTGTATTCCAAAGCCTCCCTTTCGATCTTCTATAGCACCTCCCTCATAATGCACATCAAAGGAGTAGACCATCTCCCCGCTTTGGGGAATTCTGAAATTGATCTTGGCAAGGGGCTGCTGTACATCATTCTGGACGAGCCTCCCCGAAGAGCTGCTCCATGCACCGTAGTGACTGGCATCCTCTGTCTTTGATTTGAAATCAACATAAAGCGATTGGGCCGATAGAGGTAAAATCGTTAGGAGCATCAGCAGCACAGCCATCGGGAAGAGGAAAAAACGACAATTCATCTGCTTCTCCTTTAAAAAAAACTTTGTTTCTTGTATATACATAAAACCAGGAGCATGTCGCAGCGGTTACAGGTAAAAGGGAGGCTTTTTGTGAAATTCTGGTTTGTTGCGGTGCTTATGTTTTATAGCGCCTTTTCAATGCCTCTTTTTTCTTTAACCGCCGCCGATATTGAATACTACGGAGAGATTGGGTGCTCCCATTGCGATACCTTTCGTCAGAGGCTTCTGCCTCGGATCGAAGCAGAAACCGGGGTCGATGTCAGAGCCGAATACTATGATATTCTTTCTGAAGAAGGTTTTATCCATTGTAAGGAACGTTTAACCCAAATGGGGCAGCATTTCGACATTTTTCCTGTTTTGATTATTGGAAATAATGCGTATCAAGGCAATAATGCTGTGGAGTCCGGACTGCTTCGCGAATTGAGTTTCTTTGCAAAGCACGGAGACTATCTGAAACGACAAGGAAAATTTCGCATTCATCGCGAATCGTACGGCCAGCAGTTTACCTGGCTTCCGGTTTTTTTCGCCGGTCTTGTCGATGGTGTGAACCCCTGTGCATTTACAACTATGCTTTTCTTTTTGTCATGGATTGCATCGAGAGGTGGAGGGCGCCGCAAGCTCCTGCTTTCGGGAGGAAGTTTTATCACGGGGATTTTCCTCTCGTACCTCGCTATCGGCGGTGGCCTTTTTACCCTTTTCCGCACGGCCGAAGGCCTGGTTATCCTACGGGAAGCTTTTCGGTATGGTTTTTCCATCCTTGCCTTTCTTCTCGCTTTTCTTTCTTGCCTCGATGCTGTGATGGTTCGGCGGGGAACTCGGTCGCGGATGATATTGCAGCTACCGCGTCCGATCAAGCTTCTGATCCATGCTCACGTTCGAAAGTATGACGGAAAGGAACCATCCTCGACGCCTGCCTGTTTTTCTTTGCTTCTTCATATTGTTCTCCCTCTCGTCGTTACTGGTATGATCGTCTCACTTTTGGAATTGGCTTGTACCGGCCAGGTTTATTTTCCGACCATCGCTTTCATGGTCCAGAGCAAAAACAAAGCAGCTTTGCTCCTCTTGTTGCTTTACAATGCCGCATTTATCGTGCCTCTCGTCCTTTTGCTATTGCTTGTCGTTGCGGGTGTCTCTCATCAGCTTATAGTCAGATGGTTCAACAGAAATCTATTTTGGGGCAAATTGGGCCTTGCTCTCCTATTTTTTGTCTTGGCACTCTTACTTTTCCTTGCTCCATAGTCTTCGTTGATTTTCGATCTTCTTTCATGAAAAATTTCCAATTCCCTTGCGTTTCGCAAATATATCAAAAGAATAGTAAGAAAAGGCTATGTGCAGCATGCACGGGGAGGCTCTGGAATGATAAAAAATCTCAAACTCGGAGTAAAGATGACCTTAGGGTTTGGTTTTATCATACTTCTTGTGGCTATTGTCGGAGGTCTTTCAATCGTCAATATGTCAAGGATCACTGTTCTGTCGGAAAGGCTCAAGGATGCATATATTCCCGAAGTGCGAGTTGCAAATGAACTTGAGCGGGAATCATTAAGAACCATGCGCTACTTCTCCGAGTATTCGCTTAGCTTTGATCCCGATCTCTACAAAGAGGGGATGAACAATCACAGTGTAGTGGTTGGGGCCCTGGATGACGCACTGGCATTGTCCGAGCAGTATTCCTATCTCTCATCCCTTAAGACTGAGGCCGAAATTGCCAGCCAAAATGTGGATGAATACGGACGACAAATTGCTCTTCTAAAGAATTCAGTTGATGCCATAGAGGCCGCAAGGATGCAGATGGATGCCGCTGCGGCAAAGTTGCTTGATCAGGCAGAGGAGTACCTCAGCGGCCAGGCAAGCATCCAGGGGGAGGAGTTTGCCGCTTCGGATGTCGGAGAGTCTGCCTTGCTTCTCAGAGCCTGGAAAAGCAGGACTATGAATGCGGTGATTGACATGGTCAACTCTGCTCGCGTTCTCAATT
Organism: Sediminispirochaeta bajacaliforniensis DSM 16054; assembly: GCF_000378205.1. NCBI lineage: Bacteria > Pseudomonadati > Spirochaetota > Spirochaetia > Spirochaetales > Spirochaetaceae > Sediminispirochaeta > Sediminispirochaeta bajacaliforniensis. The sequence continues at coordinate 74,704 of NZ_KB899415.1, forward strand.
TTAAGGCTCAGGCGACAAAAGACTATTCATACATGAAAGAAGCCGTGGATGCCTTGGATCAAACAGCAACGCTTGTTCAAAGTATTAGGGCAGAAACCAAACGAAGTTCGGATATTAATTTTCTGGGAGAGATTGAAAAGTCCGCCAAGAGCTATCAGGAGGCCGTTCGTGCGGCTTACAATGGATTTTTAGAAGTAGAAAAAATCCGTAATGACAGTACGGAAGCCGGCAACAAAGTCCTTGAGGCTGCAAAAGCGACTGCATCTGCCGGGGTTGGAGCGACCCAGGATATTGCAAATACTACCGCAGATAGTTTGCTTGCCTCCATGTCTCTTATTCTGATTGGTGTGGCTGTAGCCCTTATCCTTGCCCTGATTATTGCCGTTTTGTTGACACGATCGATTGTCAATGGTCTGAAACAGGGGGTTGCCTTTGCCGAAGAGATTGCTTTGGGTAATCTTGAGGTACAACTTGATATCAATCAGAAGGACGAAATCGGTATCTTAGCGGACGCGCTTCGTTCAATGCTTGTGGCATTACAGGAAAAGGGACGGGTGATAGAACGTATTGCAGAAGGCGATTTGACCGTTCAGTTTTCAAAAACATCGGAAAAAGACGGTTTGGGCGAATCTCTTACTATTATGAAACGCTCACTGACCGATATTCTTTCCAATGTAAAAGGGGCGGTGGAACAGGTCGCTTCGGGGGCCGATCAGGTAAGTCAGGCCTCTCAGGAATTAAGCCAGGGAGCTACGGAACAGGCCTCCAGCCTGGAAGAGATAACCTCTTCAATTAATGAGATTAATGCACAGGCAAAGCAAAATGCGGAGAATGCAATGGAGGCCAACGGTATCGCAAAGTCGGCCGTAACCACTGCGGGGGATGGCAATCGCGAGATGACATCGCTTCAGGATGCGATGGCGGCTATTAATAAATCGAGTGATCAGATAAAGAAAGTTGTAAAGGTGATCGACGATATTGCGTTCCAGATCAATTTACTGGCTTTAAACGCCAATGTAGAAGCGGCCCGGGCAGGAAAGTATGGAAAGGGCTTTGCCGTTGTTGCCGAAGAGGTACGAAATCTCGCGGTCAAGAGTGGCGGAGCTGTTCAGGAAACAACCATGATGGTTGAGGAATCCATAGGCAATATCGAACTTGGAAATAAATACGTGGAAAGTACCGCAGGTAAGTTGAAAGATATTGTTAACGGTGTTGAAAAGGTTGCGCATTTTCTCGAAGAGATATCGGTTGCCAGCAGAGAGCAAGCTCAGGGTATTGATCAGATTACCGAGGGGTTGGATCAAATCGATCAGGTAACCCAGAGCAATACAGCAAGTGCCGAAGAAAGTGCCTCGGCCAGCGAAGAACTTGCGGGTCAGGCCGATCAGCTGCAGTCGCTGATTCAGCGTTTTCGTCTGGAGGACAGACATCTTGCTCTTGATGCACCTCGTTCTGATGTGTCCTTTGAAGATGAGGATTTTGATCGCCTCTGACGATGCGCTTATAGCCCTGAAGCTTCGTAAAAATCGTGATCGCTGCAATATCGGAGTCGGGAAGGCGATGAAGGAGGTGTTTGTTCGGTCGTTACGCTTCGCGGCAGGCGTAAGGCCGTTTCCTGGGCGGTTACCACCGGAAAGCTATAGAAGCTGTTGCAATGCTTAAGTTCCTTACCTTCGGCAAAGTGGAGATGGTCCGACAGTCGTTTTGATTGGCGCTTATTCCCGGCTTCGGTCGCGGCCGTGATGGTTCCTTTGATAAGTCCGCATAACCCTGTATCTATTTCGATACCCACGGAATTCCGTGCCGAGGCAATGGCCGCAGCCGTAACGGTACCTGTTCCGAGAAACGGGTCCAACACCGTATCGTTTTGGATTGAGTACATATTAATGAGGCGAAAGGCCAGCTCGAATGGAAAGGCAGCACTTCTTGATCGGCATCCCTTCTGGGACAGTGGCTGCCGTATTCCTTTAAAATCCCATAGATCGGAAAACCAACTATTTCGTTCTTCCCAGAAAAGGGCGCTTCTTTTTCTGATCATGCGTCCATCTTCGGAAAAACGACGATTCCCTCCTTTCCGAAATACAAGAATATACTCATGCTCAAGGGTGACATATGCTCCGGCCGGAAGCATACCCGAACCCATGAACTTGGTTGGGCTATTGGTTTGTTTCCTCCACAGGAGTGGCGGGAGGGAGTGAAAGCCCAAAGCCTCACAGCTTGAAATGATACGGGCATGATTGGTGAAGAGGCGAAAATGAGCACCTATTTTTCTTGTGGCATCTCCTATGTTGATGCAAAGAAAACCTCCCGGGATGAGCACTCTTGAGCACTCACGCCAGACCTCGTCAAGAATGGAATGCATTGCTTCGAAGGCCTTGTACCCATTTCCGTTTTCGAGAGCGACCTTGATGTCGGGGTTTTGAAGAGCAAAAAGAAGGTCCCACATACTAATCATCGGGTAGGGAGGGGAGGTAACCACCAAATCGATAGTTTCCGCTTCAATTGCACTCATGTTTCGAGCCGATCCAAACAAGATGTCGTGAGTAGTCTGCATGGCTCATTGTATCCTCATTTCCTCGGATTAAACCAGAGTTCCGTCGGTAGTTCGTGAAAGTGGGGAGGATATGCTGTTCTTATCGTATTTTCAAAATGTCGTATTCTTTTTTCAAATTGAATGTCGACATTTTCTTTTTCCCGTAAGGGGAAGGACAAGGAAATGTTTGAAAAGGTGTTTTCTGAAAAAGTGAGAATTCCGTTCAGCTCCCGAACGAGGATATCCTTCAATCCCGCATCATCTTGGTAATCTATGGTTTCATATGCCGATTCGAAGAGGCTTGAAATTGATACGTCGGCTCTCTCGCATTGTCTCCGGATTTCGATGGAGAGCATGACGCTCGTTTTTCGTCTCGACAATAGGAACTTCACTGTTTTACTAAGTATTTCCGTGAAAAAAAGGGCAAGCGGTAACGCTTGACTGAGTGCAATTTCAGGGATTTTACTCTCGACCTGAATAGACATACGACGAGCAGAAGCGAGAAATTGATACTTGTGCTGCATAGCGATTTTTTCAAAAAGTAGAGGGAGTTTAACCGATATGTGCGAATGAGAGAATTTCGAGCATGATGATACCGCTGTAATGGAATACAAACGCAATTCCGTTGCGGTTAATGCGGCCCTTAATTCTTCATTGTCGGTATTGTTTTGCTCTATGGAGAGCAGACTGAACATGACTTGCAGGTTGGCGTAGATATGTTTGTCGATGTTTTGCTTGATATTGAGAACTGCCGCTTCCGCTTTTTCTATGGTACGATTTCGTGATCGAAGGATAAGAGAAAGTATGAGGATGAAACCGGCCTGGAAAAAGACCAGCAGGCAGAGAAGCCTGTTTGCATCGGAAAATAGCAACTTCAGTGACATCTTTATCGCTTTACAAAAGCAAAAAATCCGATTGTTGATGACAGAAGGAAGAGAGAACAATCATTCTGTACCATACGAGAACTCCTTTTTGTATTCGTATATAACGGTGATGATGGTAGATGGTATGAGGCCCTTCGGACAATGGAAAATAATGCCAGTATAATGCCAGTTTATTGACAGATTTCGTGTTAGTCCTGATAGAAAAGCTCAAGAAGCCGTTCTCGCAGGTTTTCTTTTCGATTTTTGATGCCCAACTTTTCCCTTATCTGCTCCCTGTGGAATTGAACGGTGCGGAGAGTAAGGCTCAAGGTCGAAGCAATTTCTTTTGATGTTTTTCCCTTTAGGATGAAATCGATGATCTGGATTTCCCTGTGGGTGAATTGTTTCAGCAAAGCAAGGGGACTTGCCGTTTGTGTTTCTGCTATAGCATCTTTACCTCCCCAGGTAGAATCGGGTGATTCACTTTTTATCTCCCTGTTCGGAGTAAGATTGCTGTAAAGTGCAGTTGATAAATCAAGCTGCTTTTTGTGGATGAATTCCTGTTGTTTTTCGAGTACAACCTGCAATGCGGTATTAAGTTCGTCTATTTTCTGCTCCTTTTCTTTGAGATCATGCTCAAATTTTCTGTATACACTAACATCTTTGCATATGCCTCTAATTCCTTTATACACTCCCATTATGTCGATTTGAGCAGCAAAACGTATCAGTGTTTCCCGTTGGGGAATTTGCTGTGTCTCTATAACTACCTCAATCTCCTCATGTCCGGAGGATTGTTGTTCTTTTAGCTTTTGGATAAGTATTGAGATCTCTTTCCGACTTTGTTGGTGGATAATGGAAACAAGATGCTTACCGATGAGGGTTCCAGGGTGATAACCTGTGAAGGTTATTGCAGATTGCGAAACATAGCGAAAGTATCCCTTTGTGTCGCATTCGAAAAACCAATCAAAGGAATGACTGGAGAGAAAAATGTTACGGCTTCGCAGGTTAATCATTTCGGTAATATCTTGAAACGAGGAGAGGAAATAACCCTTTTTGTGTCCTTTTCTGTAAAAGAGGGAAAGCGTTGCATCAATTGCAAGCTCCTTATCGGCGTTGGTAAAGGCTCCCAGAAGTCCTTGCCATGTCCCCTGTTGTTTCACCATGTCATAGGCTTGCTGTGCGTTCGACTTATCTTTCCAAAGGCTCAGGACACTTATTCCGATGACTTGTCCGATTCTGGAATATCCCCACAAGGTAAGGAAAGCATGATTGGCATAGACTATCTTTCCTGCCCAATCAGAAATGACTACGGGATTGTGGAAGTAGTCAAAAATCATTGTGAAAATTGTGCTCCTTTGTTACATGCCCGTGCATATGACAATTATGAAGATATTCACTTTCCGAGGGAATTCATTGTGTAGCCTATCACGGATAAAAAAAACTTAGGCTATAGAAAAGTACCAGTACAGTACCAGGAAAAACTATTGGTACTATTTTGTTTGCGTGATATTGAATATATTAGATATTTTTGTGTTTTAATTAATGGCGATCTTGCACACAGTGGCGAACGGGAGAGGGAATCATTCTTGGCCTAACACTATTTTTGATTGGAGAACGATCTGTCGTGTTTGCTGGAGTTTTTCTTCTATTGTTTGCGTAAGAAGCCTTGCCGCCTCTTTTCCTACCTCGTAGTCGGGCTGGATGATTTGGTACACCCTTTCCTTGCAGGGAAGATCGACTACCAACTGATCATGGAGTGCAATGACGATGTCGTTGTACCACTCTTCAGAGAGTAAATTCATTGCAGTGATAAATCCTTTGAGTAATCGGTTGTTTAGGACCACGATTGAATGTAACGTACCTATTCGCCTTAATGCCAATTTTAGTTTCTCAATCTCTTGCACATCTATGGATGTAAAGAGTCTGTTGTCATTTAGTTGGATTATCCACTTCTCGGGAACGGAGATTCCTGCCTCATGCATTGCATCGAGATATCCTGCCTCCCGTTCTTCCATACTTGAGCAGGGCAGGCCTTTTAATAGGATATTTTTCCTATGCCCCCGGGCAATAAGCGCCTTTGTCAAATTATATGTACTTTCACGGTGATTGGAAGAGACATAATTGGCATCGATGCCTGCAACATTTCGATCAACGAGAACAAAAGGAACATTCTTTTCTTGGAGCAACTTGATGATGTTCCGGTTATGATCCTGGTAGGATTCCTCGGTTATGACAGGAGAAAGAATGACACCGTCGATGTTGTTCTGCAAGAGTGATTGAAAGTAATCCTCGACTTTTTTGAAATCCCGATCACCATTGCATATGACTGTATGAATTCTCTGATTCCATAAGAAGTCTTCAATACCGCGTAAAAGAGTGGAACCGAAGCGATCGGAGACATCATCGATGGCAACGCCGATGAGTTTTGCAGGTGATGGCCTTTCTTCGGCCTCTTCCTTTGCCGCGTGTACGAAGGTACCGCGACGCTGCGGGTAGCGTACCAATACTCCGCGGGACACCAATTCCTGCAGTGCTTTCTTTATCGTTATCCGGCTTACATCAAAGTAGACTACTAAATCTCTTTCCGAAGGAATTTGTGATCCAGGTTTCCAATTATTCGATGTTATCTCGTTTTGGATTTTTTCTATAATTTGCTCATATTTATATACTTGCATCATACCTACCAAAAAATGGATATATCCATATATTCACCAATCATAAAATAAATGTCAATCCTTTTTTGTATTTTGGGTATGAAAAAGGTACTTTATAGAAAATAACGTGTTTTGAGGTGAATGATAGACCTTATTTACACCCTTTACCCCAGTTCTGCTTCGACTTTCTTATTGACAGTGTCATAAAGCTATTTTAGAATGGTGATACCCAAAAAATATATGGATATATCCAAAAGGAGACCTTATGAGAAAACCATTGATGTTCCTTATTGTGCTATTGGCAGCTGGGGGATTGCTCTATGCCGGTGGCCAAACGGAAGGTTCCTCACCGGAAGCTGCTTCAGGCTTAAGTGGGGTTGTCACCTTGTATACGCCCCATGGAGCCGAGATCACCGATCCCATCTTAGATGCGTTTCATGCGAAGTATCCTGATATCAAGATCCAAATTGTAAGCGCAGGAACCGGAGAACTGCTGTCGAGGCTTGAGGCCGAAAAAGATAATCCGACCGCCGATGTCATGTGGGGTGGCGATACGATTTCTTTTGAGTCCTACTCGCATCTATTTGCTTCTTATGAATCTCCCGAAGATGCCTCTATGATGAAAAGCGATCCTGCTCATAAATGGCATCCCTTTTCCGTTCTTTGCCAGCCGATCCTTGTCAATACGGATTTAGTGGCGGCAGATGTCTATCCCTCTACCGTTAAGCAGTTAGCCGATGCGGCGTGGAAGGATGGAAAGATTGCCCTTGCCGATCCGAATAAATCTGGCACCGGTTATACCATTGTATCTGGACTTGTCAATGCCTATGGCTGGGATTTCGTTGGGAAACTACTTGATAACTGTGTCGTCACTCCCGGTTCCGATGCTATGTTCAAGGCCGTCAAAGACGGTGAAGTTGCGGTCGGTTTTATCAACGAGGATTTGGGGGCAAAATGGGAGCAGGAAGGCCTGCCGGTTAAAATGATCTATGCGAAGGATGCTGTTACGGTTCAGATGGATGCCGTTGCATTGGTTGCGAATTCCCCGAGCCCTGAAATTGGCAAAGTTGTTCTTGATTTTATTTGTTCGGCGGATGCACATAAGATAGCAGTGGAGCAGATTTCTCGCCGTTCCGCACGAATCGATGTAGATCCCCCTTCCATTCTTCCCGCATTGGGTCAGCTCAATCTTTTTCCTGCAAATGAGCCCCGACAGGTTGTTAATGCGAAGTTTGAAAAATTGGCGCAGTGATTTTTCTTATAAAGCACCTTGATACATCAGGGTGCTTTTTTTCCTAAAAAAAGGAGTACATCTTGAGCCGTATTTTGATCTTCTTTAGGGACCCCTGGAAAATTTTTACTGCAATCGCTCTTGTTTTGCTCATTTCCCTTGTGCTTTTCTCACAGGTATGGATCTGTAAATCCTCCTTTCAAAGAAACGGCGGAGAATTTACCATCAGTACTTCGACCGACGGCGAGCTTCTGTTGGAAGATGAGACGGTGAAAGGATTTTCTTTGTCTCAGGTTTCCGACGGCCGTTATCGTGTAAACCAGGGACATACTCCGCTTTATATCATTACAAGCATGGGGCCTGGTATGCTTGAAATAAAAGCGGTAAATGGAAATATAGCGGACAATACGTCCCTCCAGGAGGGTGCCGCCTCTCTATCAACCGGACCGGATACACTCTGGATATCACAAAAAATTTTTACCGGATTATTTGATGACGGAAGTGATCATCAACCGTTGACACTGCAGAAAAACGCCGAAAACATGGTACGCCTGCAATACCATCCTGGGGCCTTTCTTCTTTTTGCTGATAAGAAAACCCATTATACTCTGTCCAATTATGTGACCTTTTTCCGAAATTCAAAATATCTAAGTGCGGTAAAGAATAGTTTCCTGGTAATGATATTCTCCACACTTATTGCTTCATTTTTTGGTGTCGGACTTGCATACCTTTATGCCAGATATAAGGTTCCGGGCACGAGTTCCGTCTTGACGATTATTACGATGGCCTCCGTTTCTCCTCCTTTCCTTGGTGCATATGCATGGCGAATGTTGTTGGGCAGTTCCGGAGTGATTACCCGGCTTTTTCACCTCAATTGGACCATTGTCGGTTTGCACGGGGTCGTCTGGGTCATAAGCTGGTTGGTTTTTCCCATTATATTTTTACTAACCTATGATGCTTTTATTTCTTTGGACCACTCTTTACGAGAGTGTTCGATGAGTTTAGGGGGGGATCGAAAAAAAACGTTTTTTCGAATCGAACTGCCGATGGCCATGCCCGGAATCCTAAACGGGCTCTATCTTGCAATGATGACTGCGTTTACCGATTTTGGTACCCCATATGTTATTTCGCTGAATTTAAATGTGCTTCCCGTCATGATCTATAAGGAATATATGAATGAGGTCGGCGGAAATCTTTCAATTGCCAGTACGGGAAGCATGCTTATGATTTTTTTCTCCTCGTTGATTCTCATGGCACAGCGGATTTACCTTGCCCGACGCTCTTATGCATCTGTTAAATCGCATCAGCCTTCAGCACGACAGGCGGGAAAGGGAAAAAAACGGCTGATTTATTCTTTGACGGCTGTTGTCCTTGCTTTTGCGTTTCTTCCTCACATTACCGTGGCGATTTCTGCTTTTTTTAAGTGGAAGGTCGGGATTCTGACTTCCACCTTTACTCTGGATAATTTTACGAGATTATTCAGAAGCAACCTCAGTTCTGTCGGCGTGACCTTATTCACAGGAGGTACGGCAACCCTCTTGGATTTTGTCTTCGGGATCGGTATTGCCTTTGTCGTGGTCAAAAAGCGTTACCCCGTTGTTACAAATCTTCTTAATCAACTTGTAATGGTTCCTTATCTGATTCCAGGAACTGTACTTGGTATCGGGTTTATCCTTTTATTCAACCAGCCTCCTATTGTCTTAACAGGGACATGGTTGATTTTGGTTCTTGCCTATTTTATCAGAAAGTTGCCGTATTCGGTAAAGAGTGCAGAATCTGCTTTATATCAGGTCCACTCGGCCTTGGGAGAGGCTGCGGAAAGTCTTGGCGCAAAGCCTATGAGGAGTTTTTGGCAGATTACCTTTCCGCTGATTATCGGTGGTGTTATCAGCGGGGCAACGCTTTCGTTTCTTCAGATAATGACGGAAATAAGTGCTTCTATCATTCTCTATCGTCCTCCGTGGAAGCCCATGACTGCCGTAATTTTTGAGAATACCATCGACGCCGGGGCCGACTTTGGGATTGCATCGGCCATGACTGTGCTGCTGATGGTGATGCTCTATGTGCCCCTCTATATTGTAACCATCAAAGCTCGAAAACCTAAGGAGGTCCGCATTGAAAGTATCTGATACAAATCGGAAAACTACCTCGGTATCAATAAACGAGGTCCAGAAAAATTTCGGTGCTATTCAGGCACTTCGTAATGTTTCACTGGAGATCCATGAAAAAGAGTTTTTCACTCTGTTGGGGCCTTCGGGGTGCGGAAAGACTACTCTTTTACGTAGCATCGCCGGTTTTGAGAAAACGACAAAGGGCGATATCTTTTTTAACGAGGAAAATACGACAAATATTCCGCCGTGGGATAAGAATATCGGTTTTGTCTTTCAAAACTATGCTCTATGGCCGAATAAGAGTGTTTATCGAAATATAGCTTATGGATTGGAACTCAGAAAAAAGGATGCTTCATATATAAAAGAAAAGATCTCATGGGCCCTCGATATGGTTGAGCTTAGCGGAATAGAGAAAAAGTTTCCCGAAGAGTTGAGTGGGGGGCAACAGCAGCGTGTGGCAATCGCTCGTGCCTTGGTAATCGATCCCGATATCCTTCTTTTGGACGAGCCTTTATCCAACCTCGACGCAAAATTACGTATATCATTACGACAGCAAATCAGAAATATACAACGTTCTCTCGAGATCACGGCAGTATACGTGACTCATGATCAGGAGGAGGCCCTCGAGATCTCCGATAGAATCGCCGTGATGAATAAGGGTGAAGTTTTACAGGTCGGTCCGCCGGAAGAAATTTATCAGCGGCCAAGTGACCTCTTTGTAGCGGACTTTATCGGAAAAGCCAATTTTCTTGAGGGCGAATTGCATGGATCAGACTTTAAGCTTCCTGGCAACTTGGTAATAACACTTCAGCCGAAAAACTGTAAGGCTGGTAAGGGAATTCTTTTTACAAGGCCAGAATCCTTCTCTCATTCAAAGGACGAAGGCTTTGGTGGAATTCGCGGACGAATAATTCAGCGATACTATCTTGGTAACTTATATCGATACCGAGTTGATATCGGTAATGAGATGTCTATTCTTCTGGAGACAGGAGAAGAATATAACGAAGGTGATTTGATACAGCTAAAGGTGAACAACTATGAAATCTTTAACCAATAGAGAATCTTTTTTCGCATCCCTTCCCGAAATGAAAGCGTTATTTGGCAACCTTGTTACAGTAAAGGATAAGGAAGGTTGTCACTGTCCCGGCATTCACCAGGGATTTATTGCATCGATCATACAGTTTCAGCCATTGCTTGAAATAGCAGTTTTTACTTCCGATGGCACTAAGGTCGAGTTTACTCTCAAGGAAGCAATATCGACTCCAATAGAGATATGCAAAACCTTCACTTCTTCGCTTGGACTCATTATGGACCAACGCTTTTCCGTATTAGGAAATCAGGTCTTTCTTCACGTTGAATTTTCAAGAGATCCGGATGCGGGAATAAGGGATTTCTCTGTGGATTTTTCGGGAGCGTTACTTTTTTCACCGCAAGGTGTTCCCTATCATTGGGAAGATGAAAAAAAGGTGAACGCTTATATAAAAAGTACCCAAGAGCTCCATGGTATATGGAAAGAGACAAGCTTTGTACTTCGATTTTCCAAAACACTAAAAGGGCTTGCTTTGCATAAGATCAATGCCGAGGAGATAAAAAGGGAACAGTATTTTTCCAGTCACAACCTTAAAAAGCGGTATACCTATTGGGTCGAGAGGCCTCAACGGGGAGGCTATGATGAAGCATCATCTCTTTGCAGCAGAAATATGGGATATGCCGGAGCATGGATTCCGGACTTTGCCGACGGGAAAAAGGCAAGTATCGATATCAATTTTTCCGTTTTATCAACAAATGAAGTTGCTGACTCTGATAGCCCAAAACCGATCGAAGAGGTAACTACTTTACTCAATAATGAATGGGAAGAATATATCAAGAAAATTCCAAATTTTCGGTGTTCGGAAAAAAATCTTGAAAAAATTTATTACACAAGTTGGTATATTCTAAAATCCGGTAGAATCCACTTTCCGGAAAAGCGTTTTACATACCCGTTCACTTCGGTAAATAAATTTCACTACTATAATCAATTTTTTTGGGATTCTGCCTTTCAAGCGATTGCCTGGCTTTGGTTTAACGATCCCGACCCTTCTGAAAGTGAGATGAAAAATTTTGTTGCTCACCAATGGCGAAACGGAATGATTCCCTACGAACTTTTTATGTATCCGGTAAATGGTCGGGAATGGATGGATGGTGATTCTCTCACCTCGGGGACAACGCAACCTCCTGTAATCGGCATCACCTTGAAGGAGGTTTTTACAAAATTCGGCAACAAGGCCTATCTCCATTTTTTCTATGATTCCCTGGTCGAGTATGAAAGGTGGTTGAGCCTTTACCGAGATTTGGGGAAAAGGGGGCTTTCCTCTTATGTAAATATCTGGGAAACGGGTTGGGATAATAGTCCCCGTTTCGATGCTGCGGCCCGGAATAGGGTCCTTGACCCCTTTATTGAGGGGGTTGATTTTAACGTTTATATCTACATCTTGCGCGAGACCATTCTCCAGATTGCTTCTGTTCTTGGTAAGCCTGAACCGCAGGGAATCCGGGAGCATCAGGCAATGACAAAACGCAGCATGAATGAGCTGATGTACAACCAGGAAGATCACTTTTATTACGATTTGGAAGCGGCAACGGATCACAGAATTCCGGTCAAGACTGCGGCCGGGCTTCTCCCTTTGATGACTGATATTCCATCGGCGGCGCAACGTTCGGCTCTCATCGATCGCTATCTATGTTCGGAAAAGGAGTTTCTAACGACCGCTCCCGTGCCGTCGGTAAGCCAGAGTGAAGAAAGTTATAGTTCTTACGATTTTTGGCGGGGAGCGAACTGGCCGCAAATAACCTGGTCCGTGTTGTATGGAATCTGTGAAAGTGAACCGGATGAAGCAGGGAAGGTACTCGATCGATTCCTCCATTCCACAAGTGCAAATGAAAACTGCTATGAATACTACGATTCGGCCACAGGGGAGGGGGCCGGATTACCTTTTCAGGGGTGGGGTGCACTATATACCGATTTTATTATTCGCTTTGTTGTCGGCATACATCCGACGAAAGAAGGGTTCCGATTTAATCCAATTTCCAAAGAATACAGAAATTTTCAGCTTGATAATCTTATCTTGAAGGGGAGAAAAATTTCCATAGAGCGAAAAGGTCAGACGTGGAATATAGGAATTGCAGGATATGGTGTCATTACGTATGTCGAAACTCTCATATGTGATGTTGATCTTTCCGGCGTGGAAATCGCGATCTCTTTTGACCCCAAAAAAGCCGATCTCTCTTCGATTTCTTTTTCCGGTGCCTCTTATTGGCAGGAAAACACGCTTTTTCTAAAAGCTGAATGTTAAACACACAGTTATTGTGTCTTAGGGCCCCATGTTGTTGACATGGGGCCCTACCTCTTGCATGGCAAGTTTCATTTCTTTATTCTTATTATATTGTGCAGCATATCTAACGCCTTTTTCGATTAAGGAATATCTATGGCCGTTACAATAAAGGATATTGCCAAGATTGCCGGTGTCACGCATTCAACCGTTTCGAGATGTTTAAATGATAAGCCGGGAGTTTCCGACGCTATGAGGGCGGAAATAAAACGTATAGCCCAAGATCTCGGCTTTGAATTTAATGCTAATGCGCGGAGTTTGCATACCAGCAAGACGGAGACGATAGGAATTATTCTCAATGAGGCAAATGATGATAATCAACCTCATCTATTTACAAATAATTTTCTTCGGCATATTAGACATCAGCTGGAAGAAGAGGATTTGGATACGATCACGACCTTTCCCCACAATGACTATTCGGGAAAAGATAATATTCAAAAAATTGTCAACAGGCGAAAGGTTGATGGCCTTATACTTCTTACTTCTTCAATCGAAAAAGAAACCGTTGATTTTTTACGGGATGCTGAGATCCCGTTTGTTTTTTCCCACCAGATCCCTCCTGACGAATTTGGTAAGGTTAATGCTGTCTATTGTGACCATCGAAAGGGGGGGTATTTGGCGACTAAACATTTGATCGATTGCGGATACCGGAGGATTCTCTGTGTCACCCGACCCGATCAACGTTTGGAGTTTGCATTACGAACAGATGGCTATCGGCAGGCCTTGGAAGAGGCTGGAATAGCCGTTGATGAGACGATGATCTTAAAGGGGGGATCCTCCTTTGATTTCTGCCCGGAGGATGTGGAACGGGAAATCCTGCAGGTTTCAAAATACGATGCCATCTTTGCCCATACCGATCTTATCGCTCTTGAGATCATGAAAGAATTAGTCAAACATGGTGTTTCTGTTCCTAAGGATATTGCCCTTATGGGCTATGATAATATTGAATTGTGTACCTTTTTTGAACCGCATCTCTCGTCGGTTGCACAACCCCTGGAAGACATATCGATAAAGACCTGTGAAATCCTGATTAAGCAACTCGCCGGTGATAATACGGTAAAACGGTTTGTTTTTCAGCCCCGTTTAATTCCTCGCGAAACGACCTAAAACATAAGAAAAAAATTCCTTTACAAGAGAAGAATTCGGGAATAGCATAAAGCACATCTACTCACACGTGTGCTTTGTGCTATGGAGGAGTGGCCTCTGGTTATACTGTTTGATTGTGTAAAAACAACAGCTGTTTTGTTGATGTGATTATTAATGTGTACAAAGAATAAGTTTTATTCTTTGTCGCATCTGTTTTGTGGGTACCCATTGCATAGAACTCTTTTCAATTTCTAAGGAGATATACCCATGAAAAAAAGGTTCTTATGGGGCGTTCTTGCATCGGTTTTTTTGTTGTGTACTTCGGCTTGTAACACCACGGGAAACCATGCCGAGAGCGGTAAGTCGGAAGTATCTGGATCATTGTTCCTTGGCTCAAAAAGTCCGTACCCGGTACCTACTAATCTTGTCTACACAGAAGCTCCTGCTGGTTATGAGGCCTCGTTTTTGTATGTACTGCATCGACACGGATCTAGAAATTTATCAGGTTTCAAATATGACAAGGCATGGCTTGAATTATTGGATGCTGCTCGAAAAGACGGGCAATTAACAGAAGCCGGGACCATGCTCTATGGGGAAATAAAGCAGATCGCAGATTACGAAATTGGTAAATACGGTCTTTTGACAAACCTCGGGAAAGATGAACTTTTCGGCATCGGAAAAAGGGCTGGAGAAAATTTCAGCGATCTCTTCTGTACTGGAAGCCCTCTTTTCGCCGATGCTACCTACAAAGAGAGAACGCAAGAGTCGAGGGACAGCTTCTTGGCGGGGCTTGTGGCTTCAGGTTATCATGGAGAAATAGATAAAACTTTCTATGAAAAGAAAAAAGATCCCTATCTGCGTCCCATGGATTTGGCAAAGAAGTATAGCGATTATTTTGACAATGGCCTCTGGCATGAAACGATAAAAAAATATCAAAATTGTGATGCTGTACGGCTGATGGCTGAAAGGGTCTGTTCTCAATTTTTTGGAACGCGTTTTCTACGAAAATTGGACAGAGGTGAGATGGAATTCTATGATGAGAAGGGAAAGGTCATAATTGACAGCACTGCTACGGCAAGCTCGGCATTGTATGAACTCTACATCATTCTTCCTGCACTACGTGAAGACGGATTTGCAGATATTAATCTGAAAAAATATTTTCAGGATGACGAGCTTCAGATGTTTGAAACAATACAAAATGCGAAGTCGTTTTATACATATGGCAGTGGAGATCCAGCTTCAGAAAATATCTCACTTAATATTATGGCCCCACTGGCTAAGCACATGATTAATGCTATTGACGAATCTTTGGATGGAAGTTCTCCGTATCTTGCAGTATGTAGTTTTGCTCATGCAGAAACTCTGGTCCCTCTCGTCGGATTTCTTGATATTGAGAATGCCGGTAAGGCTTATGATTCCGTTGAAGAAGCGGTAAAAAACTGGAACACCGCCTATTATGGACCGATGGGCGGAAATTTGCAATTAGTTGTCTATAGGTCACCCGGTAAAGAAGCTCTTATAAAAGTTCTTCTTAACGAAAGAGAAAGCCGATTTTCTGAAGAGATATCCCCTTCCCAGGGGCCTTACTATCGTTGGTCCGAGATCAGACAGTATTATCTTAAAAAGGTAGAGGCTTTGGGCATAGTTCCAAACAGTAGTGTTGAAGATGATATTTTCAATCTGAAGAACAATTTCTAACCGCATACGAAAGGCTTGCTCATGGGACACATTCCTCAAAAATGTGTCCCTTTTGACTTTACCATTTGGGCTTTAACATTTTTCTTTACAAATGCAAGAAACGAAGCTACCATATAACACACACGTGTGCGTTATATGAACAAACGTGTGTTTTAGGAGGGAAAACATGAAAAAACGAGTGATGCTTTTTTTGACTGCGACGATTTTAGGGACAGCTCTTTTACTGAGTTGTGGTGGACGTTCCGCAGAAAAAAGTGACGGAGAAGGAAAAGCTGAGTCGACACACCTTACTATGTATTGTGCTCTTCCAGAAACGGAAATTCCTTCATACCTTGAGGCCTTCAAGGAAGACACCGGGATTACCGTCGATTTTGTACGCTTGTCGGCTGGGGAAGTATTATCAAAGGTTCAGGTTGAAAAGAACAATCCGCAGGCAAGCATTTGGTATGGCGGTAATTGCGATACCTTTATTGCTGCTGCTGCCAATGACCTTCTTGAGCCCTATAAGTCATCGGAGCTGATC
Source organism: Sediminispirochaeta bajacaliforniensis DSM 16054 (assembly GCF_000378205.1). Taxonomy (NCBI): domain Bacteria; kingdom Pseudomonadati; phylum Spirochaetota; class Spirochaetia; order Spirochaetales; family Spirochaetaceae; genus Sediminispirochaeta; species Sediminispirochaeta bajacaliforniensis. The sequence continues at coordinate 90,771 of NZ_KB899415.1, forward strand.
AATATTCCTGCCAGTTATCAGGATCCTGATGGCTATTGGTCTCCTGTCTATGTTGGGGCTTTGGCCTTTGCCGTCAACAAGGAGTGGTTTGCGGACCATTCACTTTCCTATCCTACATCCTGGAACGATCTTCTGGATCCGCAATACAAGGATCAGATTTCAATGGCTCATCCCGGATCTTCAGGTACGGCATATACCATTCTGGCCACAATGGTGCAGATGCTTGGAGAGGAAGAGGCCATGGCCTATATGAAGGAACTGGACAAGAATATTCGGCAGTATACAAAATCAGGTTCCGCACCCCCTAAGAATGTTGGGTTGGGGGAGGCCTCCATCGGTCTGGCCTTTTCTCATGATTGTTTAAAGCCGGCCGTTCAAGGATATCCTGTGGAGACTGTCTTTCCGAAGGACGGTACTGGTTATGAGATTGGTGCCATTGCAATTATAAAGAATGGGCCAAAAGAGGAACACGAGAATGCAAAAAAATTCATTGACTGGGTTTTAAGCGAACGAGCTCAGGATATCTATTCGCAAAACAGCTCTTTTCGTCTGCCGGTTAATATGCATGCGCAGGTTCCCTCCGGTGCCATCAGCATCGATAAGCTTCCGATAATAGAATACGATTTTATTTGGGCTGGAGAGAATCGTAAACGACTCATTGAGAAATTCAGCGATGTCGTTTCCAACGCAAATAATCTTAAATAGATGAACCTATCCGGAAGCCTTTTCCGGCTTCCGGTATCTTGAAGGAAGTATTATGAGAAACGGCACCAACGATCTTATGTGGAAGATGAAAATGATAATAAAAGAGCCCATTTTGATTATTTTCATTCTTCTTTTGTTGTTACTTTTAACCGTTTTTGTTTTTTATCCATTATTAATGCTGATAAAATATAGTATCACTGCGGATGGCGGCGAGCTTTCTCTTCAAACCATCTGGGCCGTGGTAAAAAATGGTTCGTATAGAATCATCTTTAGCAACAGCATTAAACTCGGGCTCATCTCGGCATGTATAGCGACGATTATCGGATATATCTTTGCTTTTGCCATTACCCGAACCGAACTCCCCATGAAGGGCTTCATGAAAACAATGGCGACGTTGCCAATTGTATCGCCGCCGTTTGTACTCTCTCTTTCTATTATTTTCCTTTTTGGCAGGAAAGGATTGATTACAAACGGACTGCTGGGGCTCACGGATTTTAATGTATATGGCATGCATAGTTTGATTTTGGTCCAAACAATTTCTTTTTTTCCTGTTGCCTATCTGACGCTTTCTGGTATTTTGCAAGCTATAGACTCTTCGGTGGAAGATGCTGCACTTAACCTTGGGGCTTCACGGTGGAAAATTTTCTGGACCGTGACGTTTCCTTTATCTCTTCCGGGTATCTTTAGTGCATTTCTTTTGGTATTCATACAATCCTTACAGGATTTTAGTAACCCGGCCGTTATCGGTGGGGGATTTCCTACATTGGGCGTTGAAGCGTATCGCGTAATTACCGGCATGTATGATCTAAGAACAGGTGCAATTCTCTCTATCATGTTGTTGATTCCCAGTTTGATGGCCTTTCTCCTCCAGCGATACTGGATAAGCGGAAAGGGGTTTGTCACTGTAACCGGTAAGCCCTCTCAGAATAGAACCAAGTTGAATCAGAGGCACATTGTCATACCGCTTTTTGCGGTTTGCTTACTTTTTTGCGCCGTCATTGTACTTTTCTATGGAACGGTCATTGTCGGAGCCTTTGTAAAAGTTTGGGGCGTAAATTATTCCTTTACCCTTGATCATTTTCGGTATGTCTTTTCCATAGGCTTCAAACCACTGAGGAATGCGGTTACTCTGGCAATTATTGCGACACCTATTACCGGTCTGACAGGGATGGCAATTGCTTTCTTAACGGTCAGAAAAAGTTTCTTTGGTAAGCGCTATATGAGTCTTGCTTCGTTGCTCACCTTTGCCCTTCCCGGGACCGTTGTCGGTATCAGCTATATTCTTGCGTTCAACGATCGTCCTTTTTTGCTGACGGGGACGGCGGTGATTCTTATCTGTGTATTTGTTTTCAGAAATCTTCCGGTAGGAATTGAGGGAGCAAGTTCCGCTCTTATGCAGATTGATCCTTCAATTGAAGAGGCCTCTATAAACATGGGTGCAGGTAGTTTCTATACCTTTTTCCATATAACCCTTCCGTTGATTCGGGGAGCCTTTTTTTCCGGGCTGGTATATTCGTTTGTCAGAGCCATGACGGCGGTGAGTGCCATTATTTTTCTCGTTTCGGCGCGTTGGAATGTTGTCACGACCAGGATTTTTTCACTTTTTGAGGTGAGCCAGTATAGTGATGCCGCAGCGTATATTGTGATAATGATCATCGTAATAGTATGTGCAATTTATGTTCTTAGTTTTCTTGTAAACAAGATGGATCCCGAAAAAAACGCTATGGTAAGGAAATAAAAAGATGAGAAACCGAATTGAGGATGCAATTAAGGCAAAAAGCAGTAGCCTTCGTCTGGTAGATGTGACAAAAAAGTTTCGTCAAATAGGGGGATCAGGAGAGGTTATTGCCGTTGATAATGTTAATCTTTCGATCGAATCAGGTGAGCTTGTTACCCTTTTAGGACCTTCCGGTTGTGGAAAAACTACAACGTTGAGAATGGTTGCAGGATTCGAGAGTGTGACCTCCGGCAAGCTTTTTCTCGGAGATGAAATGATAGAATCCGTACCTCCGAATAAGCGTGATATGGCTATGATGTTTCAGAGCTATGCACTTTTTCCTCATATGACCGTATATAACAATATACGTTATGGTTTGAAGCTAAAAAAACTTCCCGAGGCTGAGATAAAACAGCGGACGAATCAGATAATCGAGCTTATGCAAATCAAAGGTATGGAAAACAGGCTTCCTTCGCAAATCTCCGGGGGACAACAGCAGCGCGTCGCATTAGCAAGGGCTGTCGTCATTGAGCCCAAGGTCTTGCTGTTTGATGAACCTCTTTCAAACCTTGATGCAAAACTTAGGGAATATATGCGTGATGAGCTTCGTGCTCTTCAAAAGCGGTTGGGTATAACCAGCCTGTATGTCACTCACGATCAATCCGAGGCTATGGCTATATCGGATAAAGTGGTACTCATGAATGCCGGGAGGATCGTTCAGGTAGGAACCCCGTTGGATTTGTATAATGAACCGGCGAGCCTTTTTGTTGCAGAGTTTATAGGAAAGTCCAATTTTCTTCCCTGCGAAATAAAGGAAAAAAGTGACGACGGTATTGAGTCGGTTATTCTTGGTGCCAGAATTACCGTACCCTCGCCGGGAAAGCATTTTTCCTTTTTCAAAGGAGAGGCCACTGCCGTAATTCGGCCCGAATTTATTAGGGTATTAGAAAAAGAAGATGGGCAGTTTACAGGAGTAGTACGAAAAACGGTTTTCTTCGGTAATTTTGTCGAATACGAAATAGAAATTAAAAATAGGATCATCAAAGTTGAATCATATTGTCCACTTGAAAAGAAAATATATCAAGTAGAGGATATCGTCGGCATAGCCGTGAATATCGATGGTATACGTTTGCTGAAAAATAACGATGGGGAAGCGGATGCTTGAGTACACACTTGCAATATGTGACATCGACGGGACATTGGTAGATGCTGAGAAAAAGATTTCTTCATTTAATAAAAAGATGATAAAAGAGTTTTGCCGCTGCGGAGGAATGCTCTCTTTTGCAACGGGAAGAATCGAGAAATCGGCGATTCCCTATTACGAAGAATTGGAGATGCATATCCCGATTATTTTATATAACGGGGCAAGAATTTATCACCCCGATACCAAAACGGCGATCTATGATTCCTTTCTTACCACGTGTGATGTCGATAGGGCCATAGATCTTTTACCACAATTCCCTTTTGATTATGTTTTTTATTCGAATGGAGAGGCTTATACCCTGAAGAGGTCCGATAATGTACGCCGATACGAAGAGGGTGATAGAATTACTTGTGCCTTGATCGACAGTGTGGACGTGCTAAAAGAAAGGGAGATAACAAAAATTCTGATGATCGGTGATAATAGTTTGTTTAAGAAATTTCGGGACCTTTTCTCGGATGATGCTGCTACCTCTGCCCGACTTGTGCAATCTGAATTAAATTTCCTTGAAATTCTTCCAAGTGCTGTGAGCAAAGGAAGTTCGTTATTGCATTTGGCCGACTACCTCGGGATCAATATAAAACGGATTGCCTGTTTTGGCGACGGCTTGAATGACATGGAGATGATACGCAATGCGGGACTGGGGGTTGCCATGGGCAATGCTCGTCAGGAATTAAAAGATGCTGCCGATATAGTTGCTCCTTCCAATACCGAAGATGGAGTTGGAAAGATCTTAAAAGCCATCATGGAGAAAAAAATATGACATACGATATAACAATGATCGGGCATATCTCAAAAGATGTCATGATTTACCCTGAAGAGGAGCAAAGATTTATCGGAGGACCTGTCATCTATTCCTCAATCGCCGCTACTCGTTCGGGAAAACGGATACATGTTATTACAAAATGTTCGGAAAAAGATAAAGCGGCGCTATGCGGTATGGAAGCGGAGGGCGTGAAGGTTAGCTGGTTAGCTTCGCCCGATACAACCAGTATAGAAAATATATATCTTTCCGATGATCGCGAAAGGCGAAAGGTTCGGCTTTTAAGTAAAGCCTCTTCTTTTTCTCTCGAAGAACTCCCGGAAGCAGGAAGCCTCATCTTCCATTTGGCAGGTTTATTTAAGGACGAGATACCTGATGCCATTATTCCTCATCTTGCAAAGAAAGGGAGTGTCGGTGTCGATGCCCAGGGCCTTCTTCGATGCAACGAGAAAGGAGCGCTTTTTTTCAAGAACTGGGAAAACGCCCATCAGCTCATGCCCCATATCAGCTATTTTAAGGCGGATGCAATGGAGGCTGAAATCCTAACCGGAACCTCTGATAGAAAAGATGCCGCACGGATTCTTGCGGATATGGGGGCAAAAGAGATCGTCATTACCCATCATGACGGAGTTCTCGTTTTGGTAAACGGCGAATTTTTCTATGCTCCCTATACTGCTGCAAACCTGTCCGGCAGGACTGGCCGGGGTGATACCACCTTTGCCGCCTACATGGCTGTTCGACTTGATTCCGATCCCTCTTGGGCAACGGCTTATGCCGCCGCCCTCTGTTCCATGAAAATGGAAGCCCCTGGCCCATTCTCGGGGACTGAGGAAATGGTATATGAACGAATGAAGCATATGGGATTTTCTCGTGAGAGCCAGGAAAAATAGTCAAGCGAAAAAAATTGACCGCTGTACATATGCATGCTATAATTACTTAAACGTTTGAGTTGAGGGATTGTCATGCGAGTGACCATCAAAGATATTGCGAGAGAGGCGGGGGTCTCGACTGCTGCCGTGTCCAAGGCCTTGAATGGACAACCGGATATTGGCGAAACAACACGGTTACGAATTATCCGGATAAGTCGTGAATTGGGTTATACCCCGAATATGATTGCCCGCAATTTGGTAACAAAGGGGAATAAGACCATTGGTGTATTAATTCCCGATATTTCCACGCCCATCTATCCTCGTATCTATAAGGGGATAAATGAAACGGCCATGAAGTACGGATATACACTTTTGCTTGGCGACACCAAGCGGAGCATAGAAAGCGAAAAGAAATATATCATGACGATGATGGAGAACCGGGTGGCCGGGCTCCTTGTCAGTCCTGTTAGCAATGATATCTCTCATATTGTACAGGTTGTTCGGGGACAGATACCGATCATCTATTTCGGTGGAAAGGTCAACGATGCAATGAAGAATTCCATCGGTATCGATAATTATCACGGCGCCATGCTCGCCATTGATTATCTAACGGGGCTTGGACATAAGGATATTATCATGATCTGTGATGATCTTGATACGAAAACACGACACGATCGAGTCGATGGATATAGGGAGGCAATGGAAAAAAAAGGGTTGAAGCCTCTTGTCGTTTTTAACAATGAAGGTTTAAAAGGTCGTCAGTGTGGTGTTTCGGCCATACGCCATATCATTGCGGGGAGGACACTTCCTACGGCTGTTTTTGCCTTGAACGATTTGATGGCGATAGGGGCTATGGAGGCTCTCTCCGAGGCGGGGCTACGGGTTCCCGAGGCTGTTTCCGTGATGGGTTATGATGATATTTCATTTGCATCTCTCCCGATGATAGGACTTTCTACCATCTGGCAACCAAAGTTCAAAACAGGAGAGATGGCCCTTGAGCTGTTACATAAAAAGTTGCAGGACGATCCTGTAACAGAAGATCGCAAGATTGTCTTGCAGCCTGAACTGAGGATCAGGACATCGACCTGTCGAATATAAATTTTTTGTTTAATACTTAAACGTTTAAGTATGAAGGAGTTTAGATACATGAAAAGATCGTATGCATATGAAACTCATGCTCATACGACCGAAGTAAGCAGTTGTGGCCGAGTAAGAGCTGCCGATGCTCTTCGAATGTACAAGCGTGCCGGCTACCAGGGCATTATTTTTACCGACCATTTTCATGACGATTATTTCTCTTCTCTTGGAGAGATGCCTTGGGAGGCCAAGATCGATTGCTATCTTACAGGCTATCGGGAAGCTGTCAAAGTGGCCCGGACATTGGACATGGATGTTTTATGGGGAATGGAGCTGCGCTTTACCGAAAACGATAACGATTACCTTGTCTATGGAATAGATAGCGACTTCTTGAAGGGGTGGGAAGATCTTCATCGTTCATCAATCAGCATATTCATGGAATCAATTAAGAGTAGGACAGATGTTCTGGTGTATCAGGCTCATCCTTTTCGCGATGGCTGTCGGTTGGTAGATCCTGTGATCGTCCATGGCTTGGAAATCTATAACGGAAATCCTCGACATGATTCAAGAAATAATCTTGCCGCACAGGCGGCTGCGGAAAACCGTACGCTTATCTTGTCCGGTTCTGATTTTCACAGGCCCGGCGATCTGGCAAGCGGCGGGGTGTTCCTGCCTGAACGTATCTCCTGTAATGCCGAACTTATTGCCGCTTTGAAAGCTATTCGTTATGACGCTTTAATCATAAAGGAACCTGCATGCAAATAGATACCGTACTCTTTGATATGGGGGGAACACTGGAAGAGATTTCGTATTCCTCTACTGTAGGATCGATGATTGAAAAACGTTTTGAAAACATTTTAAAGGTTCCTTTTTCGTCGATTACGACGGAAGGAGGCGATGCTTTCTATAAGATACTCCTTGAGCGATATAGCGAATATCGTTGTTTTAGGGAAAGAACCTGTATCGAGGTTCATCCAGCCATGGTATGGAGGGATTGGATTCTGAAAGGACTTGCGATTCCAGATAATGTTATTTTTGATCATTGTGAAGAACTTGCCTATTTCTGGGAAACAGAAGTAATCAACCGCTGTTGCCGGAAAAATACCGCAGTGATGCTTGAGAAATTACATTCTCGAGATATCAAGATGGGTATTATCAGTAATACTGGCAGCTTCACTCAGGTGTATAAATCACTGGACCGATACGGAATCCGTTCTTTTTTTGACAAGATCGCACTTTCCTGCGCCTATGGTATTCGTAAGCCACATGGATTCTTGTTCAGGGATATTCTGAATCAGATGGGTGCCGATGCGAAAAAGACACTCTTTGTGGGCGATACAATAACTCGAGATGTACTTGGAGCAAAAAATGCAGGTCTGTTCGGATCGATTCAAATTCAGTCCGATTTTACAAAACTCAGTGACGGTACACTCTCCGAAGATAGCCGACCTGATTATATCATCCAGGATCTCATGAGCATTCCATCGATCATCGATGAGATCAATCAACGTCAATAAAAACATCATACCGAAAAAGGGGGGTATGTAATGGTTCCTTCTGAAATTTCAGCGATGGGGAAATTTAGTAAAAAAATGCATTATAATAAAACCAGATTATTTAATTACCTGCGGAATCCCCCGAATCTGATTACCATCGTATCTATTATTGTCCTATTATATTTGGTAGTCATTCCGTTGTGGGAAATTCTTAGTAATACGTTTCAACTACAATTCCGTGATGCAATGAAAACCGGTCTCTCCGAAGGCTCCTTTACCTTACGCTATTGGATACAGACTTTTGCCAGTACCATAAGTAAGGCAATGTTTTATAAACCCCTGGTTAATTCTTTGCTCATCTCCCTGAATGTTTCTATATTCGGTATCCTCATCGGTGGAATCCTGGCGTGGCTGGTTACCCGTACAGATCTACCTTTGAAGAACTTTTTTTCATTTATTCTTGTTGTTGCGTATATGGTTCCCTCGTGGTGTAAGGCTCTGTCTTGGCAGATTATCTTTAAAAACGATAGGATCGGCGGATATCCTGGTATGTTTCAGTCTATCTTCAAGATAGCGCCACCCAACTGGATATCATATGGCTTTTTTCCAATCGTCATTACGTTGTCCTTGCATTATTTTGTGTTTTCTTTCCTACTCATTTCCGCGGCGCTGTCCTCCATCGGAGGGGATCTTGAAGAGATGGCGGAGATAACAGGAGCAAAACGAAGTACCATTTTACGGAAGATTACCTTTCCTTTGGTCATGCCGGCCATCCTGTCCTCGTTTATTTTGACCTTCTCAAAGGCAATAGGCTCTTTCGGTGCACCGGCGTTTTTGGGGCTAAAGGTGAACTATTACACCTTGTCGACCATGATCTATGCCAATATCCGTAACCGTATGACCACTCAGGCGTTTACTTTGTCGATTATATTGATTCTCGTTGCCAGTTTTACGGTTTATCTCAACCAGAAGGCCATTGGAAAACGAAAGAGCTTTACGACAATTGGCGGAAAGAGTACACGTAAAAATTTTATTAGGCTCAAGAAATTTAAACCCCTGGTTACCATCGCGGTTTTCCTCTTTGTCGTTTTGGGCGTCATTATGCCGCTGGTCGTTTTGGTCCTTCAAAGCCTCATGTTGAAGAAAGGGGTCTACAGCCCGAGTAATTTGACTTTCCATTTCTGGATTGGTGAGAGTAATCCCGCTATAGCCGATGGAGAAGCAGGTATTTTTCATAATCCGAGAATCTGGCTTGCTCTTGTCAATACGATGAAGCTTGTTATTATAACGTCTTTAATCGCAACTGTTGTCGGTCTTCTTTTGGGATACATCATCTCAAGAGGACGCAAGAAAATCAGCGGTCGGTTTATCGAGCAAATTTCTTTTACCCCTATGCTGATTCCTTCTATTGCGTTGAGTACCATCTATCTTTCAATGTTTTCCAAACAGCAGCTCTTCCTGCCTGTTCTGTACGGCACCTTTTCGTTGCTCGTTCTGATCAGCATTGTGAAATATCTGCCCTTTGCCGTTCGATCGGGAACCAGTAGCATGATGCAAATTAATAGTGAACTTGAAGAGGCCGCAAAGATAGAGGGAACACCATGGAGGAAAATTTTTTCAAGGCTGATCCTCCCTCTCGCCAAAGGAGGAATTTTTAGTGCCTTTTTATTGATCTTTATTAGCGGAATGAAAGAGTTGGCATTAATTATGCTGTTAGTCACGCCCGAAACCGCCACCCTGACGACCTTAACCTATTCGTATACGGAGTCGGGTTTTGAGCAGTTTTCCGATGCAATTACAACATTAATTATTTTTATCATTATCGCTGTTAATTTCATTGCCAGAAAAGTCAGTAAAGCGGACATTTCCCAAGGAATAGGAGGTTGATATGAGCCGTATAGAACTGAATAAGGTAAATAAATACTATGATAAAGCACTTATCCTGAAGGATGTTGACCTTGTAGTAGAGGAGGGGGATTTCATGACCCTTCTTGGTCCGTCGGGATGTGGAAAGACCACCACGTTGCGTGTTATTTCCGGCTTGGAGAATCCTCAAAGTGGCACGGTGTCTATCGATGGCAGGGTTGTGGCCGACCCGAAAAGTGGTAGGTTTGAGCCGCCCGCCAAACGGGATCTCAACCTTGTTTTTCAAAGCTATGCTCTTTGGCCCCATATGACCGTTTTTGAAAATGTTGCCTTTGGTCTGACCGTAAAAAAAGTTCCCAAAAACGAGATTAAGAGGAGCGTAATGTCCGCATTGGAGAGGATGCAAATCGGGCAGTACGCCGATCGCTATCCTTCGGAATTATCAGGTGGGCAACAACAGCGGGTTGCCATAGCACGAGCCATTGTTTCCCAACCTAAAATTCTTCTTTTAGATGAACCGCTTTCCAATTTAGATGCAAAACTCCGTATAGATATGCGTGCCGAATTAAAGCGCCTGCACAAAGAGTTGAAGACCACAATCATCTACGTAACCCACGACCAGGTCGAAGCGCTTACCCTTTCTTCCAAAATTGCCGTCTATTTTGAAGGGGTGCTTACACAATGCAATACACCAAGCGAAATTTACAACAACCCTGCTACATTGCGGGTTGCAGAGTTTATTGGTAATCCGAAGATTAATTTCCTTTCGGGTACCCTCGCGGATATAACAGATAATCAATTAACTGTTCAATGCAGTTTCGGATCTCTTACATGTAAGAATATCAATGAAAGAGGCAACGACTCCGTACACATCGTTTCCGAATCATTTTCCGGGCTTGAGGTAACCGTTGCTATTCGTCCCGAAGACATCCTTATCGAAAAAAGTGAGCAAGACGGATATATCCCATGTTGCATTTCTTCTATTCTCCCTGCCGGATCGGAAACACTGCTGGAGCTTGAATTAGTAAATACTCTTCTCATGGTGAAAGAGGTTGGACCTCAACGCTTTGATGTCGGCGATACGGTCTGGGTCTACATGAAGCAGGAGCGAATGAATTTATATGAAACTGAAAACGGCACTTTGATTATGCGTGCTCAATGATGGAATCTATCGGAACCAAATACATACACGGGTCCGATTAATTTTTTGTAAAGGAGAAGATCGATGAAGCATGTAAAACGATTAGGTATTCTGGCAGTTATCCTTCTTTTGGTGTTTGCATTTTCTTCCTGCTCGAATAGTAAGAGCGAGAAGGGGACAGCCTCCATTTCGGATGGGAAAAGTTGGGAGGAAACTTCAGGATTTAATGACAACCTAAGTGTGGAAGAACTTTACGAAAAAGCCAAAGAAGAGAAAACCGTTACGATTTATTCTATGTCCAGCAGACTTAACGACGTTAAAGAGAGCTTTGAAGCGCAATATCCGGGGGTTGAAGTCGTTGTCTACGATATGAGAAATTCCGAAATTTTAGAAAAGTTCCAAAGAGAATACAACGCCGGTATCCATACTGCAGACGTGCTTTTTATAAAGGACACCGATGGGGCTGTTTACAATGAGTTTGTTAAAATGGGGCTTTTGAAAGAATACATTCCCCAGAATATGATGAAGAGTGCTCTTCCCGAGTACCAAAAAGGCGCCTATGTTCCTTACTTTGAGATGAAGCAAATTTTCTACAATTCAGAAGTGTACGATTCTTGCCCCATTGATAATTGGTGGGATCTGACACGCCCTGAATACAACGGTAAGATTATTCTGAGGAGTCCAATAGAAAATTCCGAAATCATGGGACTGTTTATTGCCTTTGTAAAGAATAGTGATGATATGGCTTCTGCTTATGAAAAAGAGTTTGGTGAAAAGCTGGTTTTAAACGGAACGGAAAATGCCGGTTATGAATTTTTAAAACGTCTTATCAATAATGATTTGATTATCATGACGTCAGATACCGATATTACTGAGGCTGTCGGGGCTCCTGGACAAAGTGATCCTCCTTTCGGGATTGCAACCTCCAGCAAGATGCGTAAAGCAGGTGATGATCTGCTGATTAATGTTGCCAATGATTTGTTACCTCGTTTGGGCGTGCTTGATCCTGCATATCTCTATATTACCGATCAATCGGAACATGTGAATGCTGCAAAACTTCTACTTCGTTGGATTGGCGGTGAGGCCGATGGAACGGGTGAGGGATTTAAACCCTTTCATGTCAGAGGTTCCTGGCCTTCACGTACGGACGTTGCTCCTATCGACACACCTCCCCTGAATTCCCTGAACCTATGGCCCTTGGATCTTAACTATAACTACATGATCCTTGATGATATGCGGAATTTCTGGCTTACCTTGCAATAATTCTTTTCGCTTCGCAACCGGGATGTACATAAGGCATCTCCGGTTGCGTGCTCCAAGGACAAAAAAATGCTATACGATATAACAATGATCGGTCATGTCTGCAAAGACACTGTATTTGATGTGGGAGTTCGCTCCGAAAGTCTGGGTGGGGCGGTCTATTTCTCTTCTGCCGCCGTATCACGATCGGGAAAGCATGTTCATGTTATTACAAAGGCTGCAGAACAAGATGATGTATTGCTTGATGAGATGAGACAAAGTGGAATAGCGGTTACAAGGCAGGATTCGCCTCAAACAACCTGTATGGCGTTGCATTATGATTCGGCTGATCGTGAGCGACGTGAGATTCTTTTGGCCGCTCAGGCATCGTCGTTTTCTATTGCTTCCTTTCCGCTTGTCGAAAGCCGGATTTTTCACTTGGCAGGATTGGTAAGAGGAGAGATTCCGGAAGCTTTTATCCCCCACTTGGCTCAAAAGGGTGATCTTGCCGTGGATGTTCAGGGTTTTATCCGCTGCAATGAAGGAGAAAGGCTCTTATTTAAACCCTGGGAAAATGCTGATACATTGCTTCCTTTTATTAAATTTTTGAAAACGGATGCTGCCGAGGCGGAAATTCTCACAGGAGAGAAGGACCGAGAGAAGGCTGCTATATTGTTGAATAGAAAAGGGGCGAAAGAGGTCCTCATCACGCATAACAGTGAGGCCCTTTTGTTCGTTGATGGTAAGATCTATACGGCTCCATTTACTCCCTCAAATTTATCCGGCCGTACAGGGCGGGGAGACACCACTTTTGCCGCTTATCTTGCAAGACGTGTGGAAGATGCACACCCAGCCGAGGCTCTGCGGTATGCCGCTGCGCTCTGCTCTATTAAGATGGAGCATCCCGGTCCCTTTGAGGGAAATATCAGTGACGTATATGCGCGGATGAAAACAATGATATAATTTCTCGAAAAATGGTAAAATTTTCCTTAAAAAGAGGTGGAATGTATAAAGTACCATTGTATATTTAAATATATAATGGTACACTTCCTAAACGGTTCGTTGAACCAAATCTTTTTTTTCGGCTGTGCCCCGGTTCCCGCCGGGGACTTTTTTACATATCATGATGGCAAAAATCGAATCCCGAACGGTCTGCTTTGATGCTGTCGACGGCATTGCTCATTTCATTATAACAAGCTCATAATCCCGGGTGCCTATGCCGATTTTCTCTGCATGCGCTAAGCAGGTATGCCATTCGGATTCGGGAGTGGAGTTGATGAAATGATCATGTTGATCAATGAAGCCCGGTTTTGCCATGTTCTCAGATAGTTGACTACCAGGAAGCGGTGCAGCCTTCAGACAGGCATCTGCACAAGCCTGGTCCAGAGCCAGGGGATCAAAGGATGCAAACATGCCTAAATTAGGGAGAATGGGTGCATCATTTTCTCCGTGACAATCACAGTTGGGCGAGACATCCACTACCAAAGAAATGTGAAAGTTAGGCCGACCATCAAGCACTGCCTTGGTATATTCGGCCATGCGGCGGTTCAAGAGTTCAACAGCGTTGTCGCCACTGAAAGTAATGGCATCAAAATTGCATGCACCCAGACAGCGTCCGCAGCCAACACAATGTTCCTGATTAACATGCATCTTTTTTGCGGTCGCATCAAACTCCAGACCGTTGTTGGCGCACTCCCGTTCGCATCTTCGACAGCCACGGCAAAGAGCCTGGTCGATGTGTGGCTTACCACTGCTGTGCTGATCGGTTTTTCCTGCACGGGAGCCGCAGCCCATGCCGATGTTTTTAATGGTACCGCCGAAGCCCGTCATCTCATGCCCCTTGAAATGGGTCAGACTGATAAACACATCGGCGTCCATAATGGTTCGTCCGATTCGGGCTTCTTTTACATATTCCCCTCCTGACACGGGCACTGCGATATCGTCGGTCCCTTTTAACCCGTCTCCTATCAGGACAGGACAGCCCACGGTCAGAGGGGTAAATCCGTTCTCCCATGCACATTCCAAATGCTCTATCGCATTTTTTCGACTGCCGGGGTACATAGTGTTGCAGTCTGTCAAAAAAGGCTTACCGCCAAGCTCCTTCACGACGTCGACCACGGCTTTAGCATAATTAGGGCGAAGGTAGCTGATATTTCCCAGTTCACCGAAATGCATCTTGATGGCTGCAAACTTGCCATCCATATCGATTTTCCCGATACCGGCTCGTTTTAGTAACTTTTTCAGCTTGGTGGGAAGTCCGTCTCCGAACGCTATAGTGCGAAAATCCGTAAAATAGACCTTTGGTTTTTCCATTCTTCATTTACTCCTGTTTTGAAAACGTATCCACTGATATATCTGGGTTTTCTATCCCCTGAATAAAACGTAGCAGCTGTAGTTTACTCTAAGTCAATAGTGCAACTGTCGAAAATTCCTTCGTGGAGGAAATCCTACCTGATGGGCCTCGATCTCTTGCTAAAACGCAAAATGAGGACAATACTTGTACTAAGTTGACTCGAAAGGAGAGAGTATGAAGAAATTATTGTATTTGGTATGTGCTGCCATGCTTGTAACGTTAGTTGCATCCTGTACCACCTTCAAATTGTCCGGTTTGCAGATGGATATAGAGCGGCAGTCTTACCAGACAGTGGGAGAGCTTGATCTGAAAATAACGGTCCATGAGTTCCTGGGAAATTCAGGGGGAAGCAACCTTGCAAACGTGTCAGCCGATAACATGGACACTGTTATTTACGATGCAATTCAGAGAGAAGTTTCAAAGTTTTCCGGTGATGCGGCAGTTAACGTAACCGTTGAATATCAGGCTTCGGTCGTCGATATTCTTTTGAATGCGATAACTTTCGGCATTTATGCACCTGCCGAGGCGCATGTGACCGGGACCATCATCAAATATCAGTAGACATCAAACAGGGGAGGGGGGATCCATCCTCTCTCCCTAAAACGATTTGTCGTACGTTAAGGCAATAGTGCACAAAAGAAAACTTCTTTTTTTTATCTTTCTCTTTTCGCTCGTATCCTTTTCGTGTTCGGGACCGAGTAATGAGGCATTGGAAGCGGCGGTCGGCGATTTTTTTGCTGCTGTGCAATCTCATGATTTTGATCGGCTCGAGAAAATTCTTCTTCATTCTGCTCCCCTGAATCAAGAACGAAAAGCCGCCTTGTCCGCTATTGCCGGGGACATTAAAACGTGGAAGGTGAAAAATATCGATCATCGTGGCGGTGCAAGTTATGTTGATGTCGTTATTTCTAAAGATGGACGAGATGTGATAATGACCTTCGTTCTTGTCAAAAAGGGTAAAGCAATTTTGATAAAGGATGACATACGGGTGAAGCAATTTTACGATATCATTCCTGCACAAAAAGAAAAGATGAGTGAAACTCAGGCTTTAGAGACTTCGTAACCTACTTTTGTACAATTTCCACCCCTAAGATTAGCTAAAATTACAAGACATAAAAAAGTCCTTGCACTGCAAGGACTTAAAAAGAGCGTCCGATCGGAATCGAACCGACATCTTCAGCTTGGAAGGCTGAGGTAATAGCCATTATACGACGGACGCATATTGGAATGTATTACATTCCTCTGTGGCAATGTTTTTACGTGAAAACCGGAAAAAAGTCAAGGCCCCCCTTTTAGACAATTGTGGGGTAATGTGCCTTGAAAGGTTTTTTTTGATGCGGTAGTATCGGCGAACCAGAAAACCATGTCAGATATAGAGAAGGAATGAGTTATGGGATTACGAGGGGAAGTTTTTTCAAGCAGGTTCAGTACGGAAAAGCGCACCTACTTTTTCAATGTAAAAGAGAATAGAAAGGGTGATCTGTTTCTCAATATCGTGGAAAGCAAAAAGCATGGCGATATTGGTGGGTACGAACGTCAGTCGGTAATTGTCTTCGACGATGAGCTGGAGGATTTTACCAGAGAACTCAACAAGGCAATCGATTTCATGAAGAAAAAATCCTGAAGCTTTTGCGATGGATCTCACTCAGGCCGTAGCGGCGGCAGAGTTCTCTGTGCAGTTTTGTTGGATAGCCTTTGTGCTGTTCAAAGTGCCATGCCGGTTCGATCCAGCTGTAGCGAATCATCCAGCGGTCTCGTGTTTCCTTAGCGAGGATTGAGGCCGCTTGTATGTGGGGGTGGGTCTGGTCGCCCCTGATGATGGCTTCTATTCGCGGGTGGTCGAGTTTCGGAGAAAATTTCCCATCGACCTGAACGATTTTTACGAGTTTGCGGGTCTTCTGATCTATGGCTTCGAAAGCACGTTTCATGGCAAGGAGAGAGGCGTTGTGGATGTTGATCCTGTCGATCTCTTCAGGCCACACCCAACCGACACCGTAGCTGCAGGAGGAAAGAATCTCCTTCAGGGCGATGTTTCGTTTGGCTGGTGAGAGTTTCTTCGAATCGTCGAGTAGCTCGATAGGAAAAGCTGCAGGTAGAATAACAGCTGCAGCGGTTACCGGGCCCGCAAGAGGGCCCCTGCCTGCTTCGTCGATACCGCAGTATTCAATTGTTGTCATACCGGGTATACTACGATAGTTGGAGTCTATTTGTATACGTGGTATAGTATCAAAAGAAACAGGTAAGCTTTTAGTATACGGGAGCATCGGTGTTTTTAAAAAGCATTCAAATATTCGGCTTTAAATCCTTTGCCGATAGGAGCGTTATCGAATTTCGTGACGGTATCAGTGCCTTGCTCGGGCCAAACGGTTGCGGTAAGAGCAACGTCGTGGATTCTATCAAATGGGTTCTCGGAGAACAGTCGACCAAGACCCTGCGAGCCGAAAAAATGGAAGATGTCATCTTCAACGGGACGGAAAATCGAAAGGCGCTTAATGTTGCTGAGGTGACCCTCACGTTAAGCAATGATGATGGTGTCCTTCCCATAGAGATACCCGAAATCGAGGTGAAACGTCGCCTTCATCGTTCCGGCGAATCGGAATACTTTATTAATTCTGCTCCGGTAAAGCTTCGTGAGGTTCGTGAGCTTTTCTTCGATACCGGGATAGGAAAATCATCGTATTCCATCATGGAGCAGGGAAAGATCGATCAGATCCTTTCCAACAAGCCCGAAGAGCGTCGCTATATCTTTGAAGAAGCCGCAGGCATCACCAAATATAAGCTCAAGGGCGCGGAGGCCGAACGAAAGCTTCAGCGGACCGAAGAGAATATGCGTCAGGTGGAGGGCATCCTTCGGGAGGTTAAGCGCTCCTACGACACCCTCAAGGTGCAGTCGGAAAAGACTTTTTCCTATCGTGATTTGAAAGAACGTATTTTCGGCCTTGAACTTGATATTCAGCTGTTAAAATTAAAGGGAATCCTCGACGATCAGCATCAAAAAGAGGAAAAGTTAAAGGAAAAGAGCCAAAAGCGGGATGAATTGCGATCCGCCATCGATACCATCAATAATCTGCTCGAAGAAAATCTTGACCAGGTCAATAGCATGGAGTCGAGTCTTATAGAGGCCCAGAAAAAGCTTTACGGTATTGATATTGAGAAGAGCAATAGAGAGAGTCGCAGGCAGATATTGACCGAGCGCTCGTCCGAGCTCGAACAGCAGGCTAAGACTGCCGTGGAACGCCAATCTTCCATCCGGGAAAAGATTGCAAGTACCGGAGAGGGTATTAGCGCCAGGGAGGCCTCCCTGGCTGATTTCGATAAGCGTATCGGTGAGATCGAGGAACACATAGCCTCCTTTACCCGGAATATCGAATCTGCCAACGGTAGGATCGGTGAAAATGAGAAGCGAATCGCCCAGAATGAAAAAACGGTCCTTTCTCTTGAAAAACAGCGTGAGGATTTGCAGGTCAAACTCAGGGAAATTACCGACGATATCGTAACGCAACTCGACAGCAAACTGAAGGAGACCGGTTATTCCCGCCAGGAGCGGGCGGACATGGAAGAAGAGATTCTCAATACCATTGAGTCTCTCTCGATTCAATTGAAGGGAAAGCAGTCGTTGGTCGAGGACGCCATTAAGCTCGACGAGAGTGAAAAACAGAAGACTCTTTCACTGGTGCGGGATGCTTTTGAGGCTACCGGATTGGCGACAAAGAAGCTTTCTGAGCTTTTTACCCGTTATCGCAGCGCCGTTCCTTCCTTTATCGATGAATTTCTTGCACCCGAGGGAATTATCACCATAAAACGTGAGATCGACCGTAATATCGAGGATGCCGGAGCGGAAATGACCCGCCGGAGGGAAGAGATCGCCGCTCTTCGCGAGGAAAACAAGAATCTTTCTTCGAAGATAGAGGAATATCGACGTACCTTGGAAGATCTGCGTATCAACCGTGCCCAACTGGACACCCAGAAAGGGGCGATGAAGGAGAGCCTTGCGACCCTGAAGCGGGAGTTGACCGATCTGGAAAAGCAGCTTGCCGCTGCAGAGGCGGAGGCACAGCGCTGTAAGCTTAGCATTGAGGAAAACCATGCCAAGATTAAGGCCCTTGACGAGGAGCGGATGGAGCTCGACCGTCAGGAAGTTGCGCTGAAAAAGGAACTGACGAGCCTTGAGGCAGGGATCAACGACCGCAATAAAGAACTGCTGAAAAAAGAAGACAACCTCAAACAGCAGATGGACCAACTTGGAAAGATCCAAAGTCAGGTCGAACAACTCCAGGTGAATCTTGCCGGCCTCAACGCCGAGGTCCGTAATATCTACGACAATTTTCGTGATCGTCATTCAAGGGATTTAAACGAGTACGACTCTCGTATGTTCGAAATACGCGAGGATGCAAAGGACCTGCGGGATAACCTTTCCAAGGCCAAAGAGGAGCTCAAAGCCCTGGGCCAGGTGAATTTGATGGCTCCCGAGGAGTTTTCCGAGGTCAAAGAGCGTTACGACTTTCTTAATGGTCAACTTGATGATCTCTACAAGGCCAGAGAGGATCTTACCCGCATTACCAAACAAATCAGGGTCGAGTCTACCGAACTTTTCCTCGACACCTACGAAAAGATAAAGAAAAATTTTCATTCGATGTTTCGCCGTCTTTTCGGAGGAGGAAGGGGAGAGCTTCAGCTTACAGAACCCAATGAGGTCCTCACCAGCGGTATTGAGATATACGCCCAGCCTCCGGGAAAGAAACTTGAGAATATCTCCCTGCTTTCCGGTGGAGAGCGGAGCCTGACAGCCGTCGGACTGCTGTTCGCCACCTATATGGTGAAGCCTTCTCCATTTTGTATTCTTGATGAGATCGATGCTGCCCTTGACGAATCGAACGTCGGTCGTTTTGTCAATGTGTTGATGGAATTCGGTAACAAGAGCCAGTTTATCGTTATTACTCATAACAAGAAGACGGTCGCCGGTGCGAAAACCCTTCTCGGTGTAACCATGGAGGAGTCCGGTGTTTCGAAGATCATCGCCGTCAGACTGGCCGACGATGGAAATGTGGTTGAAGAGGAAGCCGATGAGCCGGATGGAGTTCCTACAGAGTAGGGCCTTTCGTATTTATCTTACGGTGACCCTCTCGGTTGCCGTTCTCGCTCTTTTGGTGACCATTGTCGTTGCCTTGGCATTTTCTGCCCATGCTCCGCAGAGAAGCAGGATAACTTCTCCCCGACCACAATCTGTGACAGGGGAGAAAGCGCAGATTGCTCCCGAATCCATGCTCCTGCCCCAAAGCTGGAAAAGTCCCGATACGGTCGAGTTGATTCCTTACCACCAATCCTCCGGAACCTGGGATGATGAGCGAATCAAGCCCTTTTGGGTTGCTCCTGGTCAGGTGGAACAGGAATCCCTGCAGGAGAAAAGCGATGAGGCCGTAGAGCAATTTCTGGGGACATTGCCGTGATCGGACGATCCCTCGGGCTGGGCCTTGCATTCTTGTTGGCCCTTGCCTCGTGTGCCTCCGGCCCCGCTCCTCAACAGTCTGTCGATCTGAGGATCGACACAGGGGGACAGGCGGGGGATACTGCTCCGATGAAAGCTTCTATAACGGAGCCGGCGCCCATCTTGATTTCCGATCTGCTCAGGCCGGCGGGCTGGGGAAATGAGCCATATTCGGTCGATTTACCCCTTCCCGAACTTCCTGCTCCACGCCTTCCCCAATGTATTTCGGTTTCCATGCTTCCGGCTTCTTCCGAATATGATTTTTCCCAATTGGAGGATATCGATGAGCCTGTTCCTCCTTTTGTGCCGGAGGTCAGCGAGCCAAAGATCAGTACCCCGAACCTAAGCGAGTCCGAAATTGGGACAGTTCCCCGCCCCTCGGCGATTCCCAAACCAACGGCTGCCGTGGACGCTGATTCTGAACCGAGCAGCGAATCCGGGGCCGCTGCCGCGGAAGGCTCTGCAGCGGTGAAAGCGCCGTCTGCTGTTCCGGCATCCTCTTCTTCCGTTTCTTCCATCGTTACTCCTCCTTCAGCAAACCTGGATTCGCAGGAGAATCCCATCGCCTCAGAGCTGACTGCGGCGGTAGGCGAAAATGTGACAATTATCCTCGATGGAAGGGGGTGGATCTATCTGGGAGCAAAATCCCAGTCGCCTGTCGGAGCCTCGGGCGAAAGTCCCGTGGAATTTATGGAACGCAGCTTTGGCGAAAACAACAGCCGCTTTCTTTTCCTTACCGTAGCCGAGGGGGATATGCTCCTCAGCTTCCAAAAACAGGAGGCAACAACGGGGAAAAGCCTATCCAAACGCTATCTCGTGACAGTTACCGGCCCCAAAGAGGATACCGCTTTCCAGGGGCAGGGACACCCGGCATCTGTAGGAAATAGCTCCGAGGGGGGGGGGGAACAGGATGGGACACTTGTTCCTTCTTTCAGTATAGACGAGTTGACCACGGCCTACCGGGAGGGGCGGCAAACAGAGGCCCTTTCCCACCTTTTCGAGCTCCTTGATGCCGAAAAAGAGGAAAACGATCCGCCTCTCGGACTTTCCCGATTCGCCATACTTGAGAAGCCCGAATCCGACGCTGTTTCGGTGCTTCCGGCCTCTTCACTTCTCGAGCTCCTTGATAGCCAGGTTGAACGGGGTGGGGCAAAGGAGGTGCTCGACTTTTTGCTTTGGTTTGTACCTTCTGTTCCGTCCGCTCAGCGGGATGAATTCTACTATCGTATCGGCCGTCTTTATGAGGAGACACTGCGTCCGCAAAACCCCGAACAGGCGGTGGAGTACTATCGAAAAATCAGGGAAGCTTATCCTTGGAGTCGCTACTGGAATGATGCCGTAAAACGGGAACGCTACCTGCGCCGTCACTTTTTAGAACTACGTTAGGCGTTGACACGGCTTTGCAAAATGCGGTATAAAAACTAGAACTGCGGACGATGGGATTGGTATGTTAGAAAGAATTTCCGATAAGTTTTCAGATATTTTTAGGCAACTCTCGGGTAAGGCAACTATTTCTGAGAAAAATATTCAGGATGCCGTCGAAGAGATTAAGGTTGCATTGCTCGAGGCTGATGTAAACCTTCGGGTTGTTCGACGATTTGTGAATCGAACCATCGAAGATGCTAAAGGTGAGGCCGTTCTCAAAGCGGTAAACCCCGGCCAGCAGTTTGTGAAGATTGTAAACGACAAGATCGTGCAACTGCTCGGCGACGAGCGACAGGATCTTGAGCTTAAAGGGCCGGATACCCTCTCTTCCATTTTGATGATGGGACTTCAAGGTTCCGGAAAAACGACCACTTCTGCAAAGCTGGGGCTTCGCCTTAAAAAAGAGGGACGAAGGGTTCTGCTGGTTGCCGCCGACTTGGTTCGTCCTGCCGCTGTTGACCAGCTCAAGGTCCTTGGTAAGCAGGTCGAGCTTGAGGTCTTTTCCCTTGAGGGAGAGAAAGATCCGGTAAAGCTTGTCGGCGAAGCCAAAAAATATGCGATCAAGTCAAGTTTCAACACTATGATCGTAGATACGTCGGGGCGTCTTCATCTGGATGAAGAGATGATGAAGCAGATCGTCGATATCAAGAAGGTCGTTGATCCTCAGGAACAACTTTTCGTTGCCGATTCAATGACCGGACAGGAAGCGGTTACCATAGCAAAGTCGTTTGACGAACAGGTCGGTATCAGCGGTGTTGTGCTGACCAAGTTTGATTCCGATACTCGCGGGGGCGCCGCCCTTTCCCTTAAAAGCGTCACCGGTAAGCCGATCAAGTATGTCGGTGTGGGAGAGAAACCCGAGGATCTTGATCCCTTTTATCCCGAGCGGATCGCTTCCCGTATCCTTGGCATGGGAGATGTCGTCAGCCTGGTGGAAAAGGCTCAGGAAACCATCGATCTTGAAGAGGCTGCGGCCCTGCAGGAGAAAATGATTTCTGCTACCTTTACCTTGGAGGACTATCTTGAATCCTTTGCACGGATGCGAAAGATGGGAAGTGTTCAGTCGCTTCTCGAGATGATCCCGGGTGCCAAGGGGGCCATCAGTGAGGACGACATCGACGAAAAGGAGATGAAAAAGGAAGAGGCGATTATTCTCTCCATGACCATTGTAGAGCGTCGCAATCACCGTATTATCGGTCCTTCCCGCAGGAAGCGGATAGCAAAAGGAAGCGGTTCCTCTGTCGCCGAGGTAAACCGTCTGATCAAGCGTTTCGAAAAAATGCGACTTATGATGAAAAAGGTTTCGAAGAATAAAAAATACCAAGCTAAGTTGATGCAAAATCTTGGTGTATAATTTTCAAGAACGCGTTAGGAGGTTCTAGTTGAGTGTTAAAATAAGACTGAAGCGGTTCGGGACCAAGAAACGGCCCTACTATCGAATTGTCGTTATGGATTCCAGGGCTCCCCGAGACGGCCGGACTCTGGATGAGGTTGGTCTCTATCATCCCATCGAGAATGCTGACCGTCAGCTTCGACTCGATGAGGAAAAGATCAAGGGATGGATTTCCAAAGGCGCGCAGCCGACCGATACGGTCAGAAAGCTGCTCAACAGCCGGGAAATCCGTATCGAACGTTAAACGGCGCCGTCGCCCTGGGAGTTAGAAACGTGGAAAAAGATCTTGTTGAGTATATTGCAAAGTCCCTTGTTGACGATCCCGACGGGGTGGAAGTGAATTTGATTGAGGGTGAGAAATCCACTATTCTCGAACTACGGGTTTCTCAGGATGATATCGGAAAGGTGATTGGAAAACACGGCCGGATTGCTAAGGCGGTACGAACGATACTTAGTGCATCGGCTACCAAAACCGGTAAAAGGGTTGTGCTCGAGATCCTCGATTGATGGATACGGTTGTTATTGGTAAGGTGCGGACCTCACATGGGGTCCGCGGCTTATTGAAGGTACGAAGTCTTTCCGGAGAGACCGGCCACTTTCTTGCTCTTAAGGAAGTGGTATTGAAACGTGAGCGTGGTGTGCGCTCTTTTGTCGTTGAATCTGTTCGGGTCGCCGGCGGTGATCTGTTGATGAAGCTTCGGGGAATCGATTCTCCCGAAGAGGGAAAGCTCTGGGCCGGTGCCGATATGATCGTGTCAAAAGAGCTTGGAGCGGCCCTGCGGGAAGACGAATATTACTATTCCGATCTTATAGGCTGTACGGTGGTGTGCCGAGGATCGGAGGTGGGAACGATTGTTTCGATCGTTGAGAACGGTGTTTCTGACCTTTTGGAGGTCAAGACAGATGCGGGAAAACGGATTGTTCCCTTTCAGAAGCACTTTGTCGGTTCCGTGGATCTTGTTTCCCGGGCTGTGGAGCTTCTGGAACCGGGATTGTTGGAATGAAATTTACCGTTCTGACGCTTTTTCCCGAGATTATTGAAGGGTTTTTCTCTTCGTCGATCATGGCAAAGGCTGTTGAGCGAGGTTTGATTGATCTTCGTCTGGTTGATGTGAGAGATTTTGCCTTTGATCGTCACAGAACCTGTGATGATGCACCCTACGGCGGCGGGGCTGGAATGGTCCTAAAGGCCGAACCTCTTGCCGGTGCTCTGGATTCGGTGGATGCGGCGGACAAGCGGGTCGTGTTTCCGACGCCTTCGGGAAGGCCCTTTACGCAGGAAAAGGCTTGTGAACTCTCCAGAGAGGGAGAGCTTGTTTTTATCTGCGGAAGATACGAGGGGATCGATCAGCGGATAATCGATCTCTATGTCGATGACGAGCTCTCTATCGGAGATTATGTGATTTCTTCCGGTGAAGTTGCAAGTTTGGTTATGATCGATGCGATCTATCGGCTTGTCGACGGGGTTATCAGCGGCGAATCACTCGAGGAAGAGAGTTTTACCGATGATTTGCTGGAATATCCGCATTATACGCGACCGCAGGTATTCCGCGGTCTTGCGGTTCCGGATATACTGCTATCCGGCCACCATGCCGAGATTGCTCGATGGCGTCACCAGCGACGTATCGAAAAGACGGCGGCAAATAGACCCGAACTGCTGAAACGCAGTGGGGACGAGGACAGAACGAATACGTATTGAAAAGGAAATACGAAAGGGGACGGCAATGGATGTGATAAAAACGATCGAAGCAGAGCAGCTTACCGAAGGACGCGAGAATTTCCGCATCGGTGATACGGTGAAGGTCCACTACAAGATTGTTGAGGGACAGACCGAGCGGATTCAGGTCTATGAAGGCTTGGTGATCGCTATGAACAACGGCGGTGTCAGAAAAACCGTTACCGTGCGCAAGATGTCGTACGGAGTGGGAGTGGAAAGGGTATTTCCTCTTCATAGCCCGAAGATCGAAAAGATTGAGTTGGTACGCCATGGGCGGGTTCGCCGTGCAAAGCTTTACTATATACGGGATCGTGTGGGAAAGGCTTCAAAGGTACGCGAGCTGATCAAAAAGAAGGGACAAAAGGCAAGCGAGGCTGCCAGATAAGCCTGGCTCATGTCCTCACTTGTTATCCCTCAGTCTGTATTAACACAAGCCGGATTGTACCCGATGGTGCGGTCCGGTCTTTTTGTCTCCTTTGAGGTTCTTGATACAGATGGGAAGGGTAAGTGGACCATTCTTTTGGAAGGAAAACGGTTGCAAGTCTCTTCTGATGTAATCCTTGAAAAGGGACGGCGATATGGGGCTTCTCTGCATGTTTCCAATGGTCAGGTACGATTGAAACTTAATGCCCTTACCCGCTCCGGTAGTGTGACTGATATGTTTAGCAATGCTGCGGGCAGTAAGCTTTCGATGGACGTGGTGCGAATCCTCACGGCCGCGGCTCTTCCGCTTCGAGGGGCGTTGGTGGATGAGGTTGTGAGCCTGCTTCGCCGCTTCCAAAGCGATCGTTTTGGTACCCGACTCATCTCGTTGTTACTTGGAAAGGACATTGATCCCGGGGCAGGAAATGCCTATCATACGCTTCTGCCTCTGTTCGATTTCGGTGGCGATGGGGGACAAGAGAAACGAAGGCAACACCGTCGGCGTCGCGAGAGGGCTTTCTCTCCGGAGCTTTTGAAAGAGGTGATCACTGATTCCTGTAAGGAGGGTTCTCTCCTTACCCTCTTTAACCAGCTAAAAGGACGTGGGGAAGATCATTGGATGCTTTTTCCCCTTCCCGAACTCCGTGAGGGGAAAGATAATCTTTCAGGTGTTTTACGAATTCGTTTTAAGGGCATGCCTCCTGCAGTGAATTTTAGCCGTGCTGTTCTCGACCTTCGTCTTTGTGAGGCAGAACGGTTTTTCTTTATTGTGGAGCCTGCCGACGGTAGCTTGAGACTTTCGGCTTTTTTGCCGGAGGATCGTTTGAATCGATTGGATCATCGTCTGCTTGCAGATTTTCAGAAAAAATTGGATAACCTTGGGATTCGTTTTGACGATATTAAAAGTATGGAAGGGTTCGACGGTTGTGATTTCCCTGATGAAAAGGGGCCGGGAGGTTTTGATGCTTTGGTGTGAAGAAAAGGATGCTTGAAAAAGCCATAGCTCTTGCATATGATAGAGACACATATTCTGCACCGCGGATTACCGCCAAGGGAAGTGGTGAAGCGGCAAAGCGGCTTCTTGCCCTTGCCAAAAAACATGGTGTGCCTGTAATGGGTGACGAGGAACTTGTACAGCGGCTTTATCTCTTTGATCTTGAAGCGGTCATTCCGGAAGACCTCTATGAAGTTGTTGCGGAAATCTACAGTTTTGTTTGGAAATTACGGGAAGGCGCATGAAAAAATATAAAGTCAGTGAGCTTCAGGACGGTATGCAGTTTTCTGCCCCCGTTTATATTGATGAAGAGAGTCTCCTGGTCCCTGAAGGGGTGGTAATCCGCGAAAAAGATATTGAACGATTAAAACGTTGGGAGGTCGAGGTTGTCACCAGCGACGGTTCTCCCATCATTGAGCAGGATTTTCAGCAGCAGATATCTTCGATCGACGGTAATATCGGGAAAAAGCTACTCCAACTCTATTCCGATGCCTTGACCATTGCAGATCAGTTCTATGTTGATGCCGAACAGGGAAGCGGCCTTGATGCGGGAGCAGTCGATGAATTGATGGCTAGTTATTATCCCGCCCTCCGCGACTCCGTTGACGATGCCATGGGATTGACCTTTCGCCAGAGTAAAACCGAAAGCCGTTATGCCGGTGGAGCCATCAATTGTATGATTCTTTCCATGGCCATAGGACAACGCATTAATCTTCCTGGGCACCGCTTGATGAATCTTGCTTTGGCAGCTTTTCTTCACGATATTGGCATGACAAGAATACCTCGTGCCATTGTCGAAAAGAAAGAGCGTTTGACAGAAGATGAGATGAAAGCGGTTATGGCCCATCCTATTCACTCCTACAGAATCATTACAAAAGAGCTTGGACTTTCCGAAGAAGTGGGAAGAATTGTCCTTCTTCATCATGAGCGCTGGGACGGTAAGGGGTATCCAAAGGGCTTAACCGGAAAAGAAATCCCTGTAGCATCCAGAATTATCTCTGTTGCAGATGCTTATGAGGCAATGATTCGCGATCGTCCATATCGAGGGTCGATGATAGGCTATAAAGCGGTCCGCCAGGTCTTAAATGATAATGGGCGAAGGTATGATTCAGATATTCTGAAGGTCTTCATCAAGAGTATGGGAGTCTATCCCCCCGGAAGTGTGGTTATTCTGCAGGACGGGAGCGTCGGTAAGGTCATACGAAATCACAGGGATGTTCCTTTGCGCCCTGTGGTGCGTGTTTTGGTTAACAGCGATGGCGAGAGGCTTGTTTCTGGAAGACAGCGTGAGGTCGATCTCCTAGTAACTCCCGATGCTTTTATTGCCCGCGCCGTGCATCCCCGTGAGCTTGAGAACGCTTCGTGAATCGTGTCGCCCTGGGCAGGAAGGGGGAGGAGCATGCGGTGCATTTTCTTCTGGATAATGGGTATGAGATTCTTGCGAGAAACTATCGTTTCGGTGGTGGAGAGGTCGATATTATAGCCGGAAAGGATGATCGTATCCATTTCGTTGAGGTGAAAAGCTGGAAGGCATATGGTATGGAAAATCTGGAGTATGCGCTTAATGCGAAAAAACAAGCACGGATTATTGCAGCTTCGAGGGGATATCTTGCCAAACATGCAAGCTTTGATAAAGACCGGATTTCTTTCGATTTTTTATTTCTTGATGCTTCAGGAATAATAACACACCTGACGGATGTTTTTAGTGAAACGGGGATGGTATGAGCCGTAAACAGAGAAAAATTGATCCGCGTAAGATCGAAGAGCTGAAACGGAAGATCAATGATCAGCGGTATATCAATGGTGCCATCGAGTCTCTTGCACTTGTCATTACGAAAGAATTGCTTCATTTAAACGGAGAATAGCCTTGGAAGAACAACAGAAACGCCAGAATAAGAGTACAGGCAAAAGAAGGCGCGGCAGACGGGGAAATCGGAGTCGTAAACCGCAGCGGCCGAAGCTCGACCTGGTATGCTCGGTTTGCGGTAAGCCGATAAAGTATGTATACACCGCCATAGAGTATGGCGAAAAGCGGGAGCCCATACACTTTGATTGCATTCTCAAGAAGTTGGGAGAAGAAGAGGAGTTGGGCCCTAACGAGAAAATTTGCTATCTCGGTCAGGGAACCTTTGGTATAATACGATATCATAATGGTTCTGGTGGTAAGCGATTTTCTATTCGGAAAAAAATTGCGGTGGAAGAGCAAAATGGGATCGCCGAATGGCGAAAGGAGCTGGGTAAGGCGGTTCGCAGGTAGGATGCCGGTTGCTATATGTCATTGAAGTACGCGATTTTGGGTTTTCTTGATGAAGAGCCCTGTTATGGTTATGAGATCAAGCATCGTTTTGAAGAAACAATGGGAGATCTTTGGCCCATTTCTTACGGACAGCTTTATCCCACGCTCCGCCGTTTGACTGGTGATAACCTTGTGACGGTACAAGTTGTTCAGGGTAAGAAAGCGGTCGACAAACGTGTCTATTCGATAACCGAAAAAGGGAAGGCTCTTTTTAATCGCTGGCTTTTCGGTGAAGATAAAAAGATACAGACCTCCATCAAAGATGAGTTTTCTCTCAGCCTCTTTTTTGCCGAACGAATGAAACGGGATGAGCTTGCCTCCGCCATTCGTAACTTGCATAAAAAAACGATAAAGCGTCTTTCTTTGCTCCGTGGTGGTTCTGCGAAGAGTTCGGGATCTGATTCGCTCCATTATAAGAAGTTTCTTGTCAGAAAAATGGAGTTGATGATGGAGGCCGAGGAAATATGGCTTCGTGAGCTGCTCGAGGATGTGACGTAACATTGGATCGATCATAAAAAAAACTCCGCAGATATTTGGCGGAGTTTTTTTATGTATCGTAAAAGAAAGGAGTAGATGGTTATAATTGCTGAAGCTTTTTAATGACTTCCTGTGCCTTTTGTTTGACTGGTCTGATGTAATTCCCTGAAGAGATACGGACCAGGGCTCGATAGACAGAGGCGTCGTTTAAAGTATCATTGCTGTCCAGAAGCTTTTCAAACGCAAGTAGCGAAGCAAAAGCAAAGTTATTATCCGGGGTCATGATATCATCATTCAAAATGGAGAATGCAAGGGCTTCGGTTACCTGATTGTTCTCGTTATAACCGATTGAACCGAGAGCATAGGCAGCCTCCGCCTTAACCATTGGCTCTTCATCATTGAGAAGTATGTTGATCAAAGAATCCTTTGATTTTATACCGCCCATTTTCCCCAACAGCTCGCAGGCACGGCGTCGGATCTCCGGGAAATTGTTGATCATACGGCCGTTTTCCCGGTACTGAGCCCCTGTGCCTTCGAGAGAAAGGGCATCAAGGATATAGTGGACCTCTTCGTCTCCCTCTTGAACCCTTCCGTCATTGATCATCTCTTCGAGACTATCCAAGGCCTCAACTTTCATATCCCGGTCGGAACTGAAAGCAAGCTCGCCGATGATTTTCAGTTCGACACTCTGCAGAAAGATATCCTCGACCGTTTTCTCTTTCTCCTCCCCAGCCGCATCTTTACTCTTGTCCTGTTCCTGGGAAAAGAGGCTTATCGGGGCAAACAGAACCATTGCCGAAACGATTAAGCCCCAAAATGCCATACTCTTCTTCATACCATACTCCGTTTTTCCGTGGTTTATTCGATGATGCCGATCTTCCATTGGTTGTCGACCTTTTGCAGTTCATAAATGATTACCGGCGTGTTGTCTACGTACATATAAGCCCGTACGCGGTTTTCATCCAGCGCCTTTATCTCGTCAAGTCGTACATTCTGCCTGCTCCCTACGACTACATAATGAAAATAGTCCTTTAAAGA
This sequence comes from Sediminispirochaeta bajacaliforniensis DSM 16054, assembly GCF_000378205.1. Taxonomy (NCBI): domain Bacteria; kingdom Pseudomonadati; phylum Spirochaetota; class Spirochaetia; order Spirochaetales; family Spirochaetaceae; genus Sediminispirochaeta; species Sediminispirochaeta bajacaliforniensis. The sequence continues at coordinate 120,446 of NZ_KB899415.1, forward strand.
ACGTAAAACAACATTATATTTCTTGAGAAGGGGAGCTTCTGATTGTGCACGTAGAACGGTGGGATCACTGTAATAGTCTCTATATTCCTTCGTCAGATACGTCAGCCACCTTTCATAGTCCTTCGCTGCAATAATTTTATTCAATTCCTGAACAAGATCGGATAAATCTCGTTTTGTTTCCTTGTAGGCCGTCTCTGAGAGAACAAATTCCGATTCTGCTTGGCCATTTGCCGGTGTTTGGGGCTTTGGCGGCTCCTGTACAGGAGGCTGTTCCTGAACGACCGGAACCTTGGGAGGTTCCTGCACCTCGGTTACTGCTTTGTTACCCGCACAGGAAGCGACTATCAATAGCACCAGCATCAGTGTGACCAACAGCCACAATGTATGAAAAGGCCTTTTCATACGTATAATCATTTTCATCATTACCACAAGTGTACCGAGCTGGGCCCTGTTTGTCAAAACCCTTTTTCGCTATCTTATTGACGGGCGCTGGCTGATATCATAGACTTTGCTATCATGTTGAAAGCAATGTTTCCGGGGACCTTCGATCCCCCTACAAACGGGCATTTAAACCTCATCACCAGAGCAGCAGCAATTTTTGAAAAGGTCTATGTTGTTATAGCGGTGAATAGAGGAAAAAGCTGTTTTTTCAGTGAACAGGAGCGTTTTGTGATGATGAAGGAGCTCCTGGCTCCCTATGGCAACGTCGAGGCGGTCCTCTGGGATCGGCTCGTTGTTGAATTTGCGGCCGAACACGATGTGAAGGTCATGCTCAGAGGCGTAAGAGCCCTCGCCGATTTCGGTTATGAATTTGAACTGGCCATGACCAATAAGGGGCTTGCTCCGGATCTTGAGATCATGTTTATGCCCACCGACCCGAAATACTTTGTCTTGAGATCTTCCGCTATCAAGGAGATTGCCGATTTCGGCGGTGATGTTTCATCGATGGTTCCTCCTTTGGTCGTAAAGGCCCTAAAGGAGCGTCATCAGCGGTGATTTGCGGAGTAGTTGACATGGGGGGCGTATATGCGGTAGGCTCTTTTGACTGTTGTAACACGATAATTCTTACCGGAAGGAGAGGATATAATGGCAGTACCCAAATATAAGACTTCCAAAGCTCGATCCAGATCCCGGCGATCGGCTAACATGAAGCTGAAGGCCCCGGGGCTTATTGAGTGCACAACCTGCGGGAATATGGTACTTCCCCACCACGTTTGTCCCAAGTGCGGACATTATCGGGGTAAGCAAGTTCTTGAACTGCAGGATATGGCGTAAGTAAGGAGAAGCATATGGACGAATTGTTTGAGAAAGTAAAAAAGCTTATTTCCGAAAAGCTTGAAGTGGAGCCCGAAAAGGTTACCATGGAGGCTTCTTTTCGACAGGATCTTGGTGCCGACAGCCTTGATACCTATGAGTTGGTTTATGCCATAGAGGAAGAGATGAAAATTACTATTCCCGATGAGAAGGCAAATGAGTTCGAAACTGTCGGCGATGCAGTGGAGTTCCTGCGAAGCCAGTCGAAGTAAACGGCCGTGAGTCTTCTTCCGAAGATGCAGCCGCTCGATGCGCCTCCGATCAGTGCGGAGCGTAAGAGGGAGTTGCAGCTATTTGAAAAACATGTTGGTATCAGGTTCAGGAAGCTCGAATTCCTGAACCTTGCTTTTTCCCATCGTTCTTTTGCAAACGAACAGGGGAGTAATATCGACAACAACGAAAAACTCGAATTCCTTGGCGACAGTGTTTTAGGGCTGGTAGTCAGTGAATATCTTTTTGCACTTCTTCCCGATAAGGCTGAAGGCGATCTTGCACGGGTAAAGTCTTTTGTTGTAAGTGAAGACAGCCTTGCCGAAATCGCCCGTAAGATTAAGGTTGATAATTATATTCTGATTGGTAAAGGGGAAGAATATTCGGGAGGTCGTAACAAAAAAGCGATTCTCGCCGATTGTATGGAAGCTATTATCGGTTCTTTTTATCTCGATTCCGGTTTCAAGGCCGCACGTTCTTTTGTTTTGAAATACCTGATTCCTGAAATCAATAAGGTTCTTGAGAATCGGCACAAAAAGGACTACAAGACGCTTCTGCAGGAATATGTGCAAAAGCAGTTTAAAAGTTATCCTCGTTACTCACTGGTGAAAAAGACGGGACCGGATCATGATAGAACCTTCTGGATCGAAGTAAAGATCGACGGAAAGGTCTACGGTCCGGGAAAGGGAAAAAACAAGAAAGAGGCAGAGCAACATGCCGCCGGCTTGGCATATCGCAAGCTAACCGGCGAAGAAGATTAGGACGTCTGTCGGATCGTTCCTTTAATCAATTTGTTGATGGAGGCTCTTTGCTATGGCGAGGAGCCTCTCTTTTTTATTCATCTCAGGGTCATCGAGAACGGCTTCCAGAAGCTGATCCAAAATGGTTCCCAGCAGTGGGCCCGCAGGAATTCCCTCTTTCATCAAATCTTTTCCATTGACAGCAAGGTCTCGGAGCGTAAGTGCCGTATCCTTGTCCAGAACCGCTTGAATCCGTTTAGCGAAGGACGTAAGATTGGTTGCTTCCATTGTTCTTGCCGTCATGCCGTACTGATCGGCCAGCCGCAACGCAAAAAGATCGTTGATATGCTCCCTTCCGACCCGGGAGATGAAACGGCGTACTGCGGCATCGCTCCAATCGTCGGTGTAGTAGAACATGTGATGTTTTACGAGGTGACACACCGTATCGGTTTGGGCGTTGGAAAAACGAAGCCGCTGCATGATTTCTCGTGCAATCTTTTCCGATTCGATCTCATGACGATGGAAGGTGGGAAAGCCATCTTCATCGGTCGATAGCGTGACGGCCTTGCCAGTATCGTGGAACAGTGCCGCAAGACGAATGAGAAGTCTATCGGCCGGCGCACCGTCACAGGCGTAGAGACTATGATCGAGAACATCGAAGCTGTGAAATCCTTTTTGGGTGATTCCGCGGCAGCGTGAGAGTTCCGGTAGAATATCGGACAAGATACCGCTCTTTTCCATTACCAGGAAACCTATGGAAGGTTTTTCGGCATCGAGCATTTTGACGATCTCGTCGCGTATCCGTTCCAAAGAAACGTTGGAAAGCTGGAAGCGGCAGGAGCTGAGCGCTTTTTCTGTCTGCTCCTCAAGTCGAAAACCAAGTTGGGCGGTAAATCGACAGGCCCGTAAGAGACGCAGACCGTCTTCGGCAAAACGAATTTGGGGATCTCCTATGGCCCGTATCAGCTTACGCTTGATATCGGCTCGGCCGTCATGGGGATCGATAAGTTTTCCGGTATTCAGGTTGATGGCCATCGCATTGATGGTAAAATCCCGTCGGGATAAATCTTCATAAATATCGCCGGTATAGGTCACCGCATCAGGACGCCTGCCGTCGCTGTAATCCGCATCGATTCTGAAGGTGGTTACCTCGTATTTTTCCTGCTTGAAAAGAACCGTTACCGTCCCATGTTTTATTCCGGTGGGAATGACACGGCGAAACATCGAAATTACCTCGGCGGGGGGGGCATCGGTGGCGAAATCCCAATCACTTGGTTTCCAGCCGGCAACCATATTGCGTACAGCACCGCCGACAAGATAGCATTCACGACCCCGTTGAAAAAAGATCTCACCGAATAAGCGTATATTCTTGGGTAAAGCAAAGTTTTTCCGAATCATCTTTATTTTCTTATCAGCCAGCCTTGTTTTGTGTCAAGCGAAAAAAAGGACCGGCAGGAATGCCGGTCCTTCGATTCGTGTTCCACTTTGTGTTACTGGAGCAGCTGGAGAACCGACTGGGTTTTCGTGTTTGCCTGGGCAAGCATGGCAGTTGAAGACTGGACGAGAATCTGGTTCTTTGTGTATCTAACCATCTCATCTGCCATATCGGTGTCTCTGATTCTGCTTTCAGCCGCCTGCAGGTTTTCAGAACCTACAGCCAGACCCCTGGTAGCATGCTCAAGACGGTTCTGATAGGCTCCGAGGTCCGCACGCTGCTTGTTGACCTTCCGAAGGGCCGAATCAATTACGGAGATCGAAATGTTGGCGCTGTCGGGGGTCGACATGGAGATGAAGGTAGCGGCGTGAGCCATGGCTCCGAGTCCCTGAATCCCGAGTCCCTGGGCGGTCATGGTGCCGATGAAAATGCGTTCCCGCTGATCCATGTTGGCACCGATGTGGAGCCACATGCTTGCGGTTACCGAATTCTCTCCGGTTTCCCGCGCAAAACGGCCGGTAAGCATGTTCATGCCATTGAACTGTGCATGACTTGCGATTCTGTTGACTTCGTCGACCAGCTGGCTGATTTCGACCTGAATCTGCATGCGGTCTTCATCGGTGTATACACCGTTGGAACTCTGGACAGCCAATTCTCTCATCCTTTGAAGAATATCCTGAGTTTCCTGCAAATACCCTTCTGTACTCTGTATAAAAGAGATACCGTTCTGGGCATTTCGTTCCGCCTGGACCAGGCCCCTGATCTGGCTACGCATTTTCTCGCTTACGGCAAGTCCTGATGCATCGTCGCCGGCACGGTTTATACGAAGTCCAGAAGAGAGCTTTTCCATGTTCTTGTCGACATTGAAGTTGTTGAACTTGTTCTGGCGCTGAGCGAAGATGGCGCTCATGTTGTGATTGATAATCATGCAATCCTCCTTGAAATGGTGAAGCGGACATCCTTGTCCTTCATATTAGATATCGGTAGTGTGAGGTGGAAGTTTACCTTTTTTTTCAAGATACTTGAGACAAGCGATACTGTTAGAAATCCGTTAGTTGGGAATGGCTCCCGTTGAGAGGCAGCGCCGGATCGGATACACTATGGGAACGAGAGGTGAGGAATGAAGATTGGAATCCTTACGGCTGGTGGCGATTGCCCCGGTCTGAATGCGGCCATTCGCGGAGTGGGAAAGGCTGCGGTGCTTACCTACGGCATGGATGTGTATGGTATCTCGTCCGGTTTCCTCGGCATGATTGAGCTTGAATATAGAAATTTAAGTGAGCTGGACCTTTCAGGTATTCTGACCCTCGGTGGGACCATCCTTGGTACAAGCAGGGAAAAACCCTTCAAGGACCAATCCTACGGCGAATATATTCGAAGTAAACCCGATATTATTTTCGACAATTACAAAAAGCTCGGGCTTGATTGTTTGGTCTGTATCGGCGGCAACGGGACCATGAAAACGGCGTCGAAGCTTTCCGACTATGGTTTGAATATCATTGGCATTCCAAAAACAATTGACAACGATGTGTGGGGAACCGAACTCTCCTTCGGCTTTGATTCCGCCATGATGGTTGCGACCGAAGCCCTTGATCGGATCCATACCACCGCAAACAGCCACAAGCGGATCATGGTGATCGAGGTAATGGGACACCATGCGGGCTGGCTCGCCCTTTATTCAGGGATTGCCGGGGGAGGGGATCTTATTCTTATTCCGGAGATTCCCTACGATGAATCGGTTGTGAGCGACTATCTAACCGAGCGTAATCGTCAGGGAAAACCCTATTCGATCGTTGTTGTCGCAGAGGGAATAGATTTTCCTAAAAAGAAGAAAAAGAAAAAAAGTGCCGCGAACTACATCGCAAAAATGATTCAGGAAGAGACCGGCATGCCGACGAGAGAGACCATCCTCGGTTATATCCAACGGGGAGGCTCTCCTACCGCGGCCGATCGTATTCTTGCAACCCGTTTCGGAGCTCAGGCCGCCGATTTTGCCTCACGTGGGGAGTTCGGTGTGATGGTTGCCCTCCATGATCAGCACGTAGAAGGTATCCCTCTTTCCGAAGTAGCGGGGAAGTTAAAACTTGTTCCCGGTGATCTTCCTCTTTTGAGGAAGGCACGCGCGCTGGGTACCTGCTTTGGCGATACACTTTCTACTTGATGTGGCTTGGTAACGATAAGGAGCGGTACCATGAATGTTGAGTTTCTCAATAAAGAGATAAGTTGGCTCTCGTTTAATGATCGGGTCTTGGAAGAAGCTCAGGACCCGTCCGTTCCCCTTGCCCTGCGTCTCAAATTTCTTGGAATCTACTCTAATAATCTCGATGAATTCTTTCGGGTGCGGGTCGCGACCCTGAAACGGCTTGCGAAGCTGGGAAAAAAGAGCATTGAATCGATCGGTGACGATCCCAAAATGATTCTCGACCAGATCCAGGATATCGTTATCCGGCAGCATGCCAAATTTGATTTTATTTTCGATGAGCTTCGCAAGAAAATGGAAGAGGCGAATATCTTTTTTTTAAGAGAAACGGACCTTGTACGTGAGGACCATAAAGCCATCGTGAAGGAGTATTTTATACGAGAGGTTCGGCCTCAGATTTTTCCGGTCATGGTCAATAGCCGTTACCGTTTTCCGGAACTAAGCGATACCGATCTTTATCTGCTGGTTAAGCTAAGTAAACAGGGTTCTTCCCGGGAAAACTACAGCATCATCGAGATTCCGTCAAAAAGTTGTCCCCGCTTTTTGCTTCTCCCCAAGGAGGGGGAGAAGCAGTATGTCATTCTCTTGGAGGATATTGTTAGATCCGGGCTTGACTATATCTTCCATTCTCTTAACTTCGATACCTTCCAAGCCTACGATATAAAGATCACCCGTGATGCCGAACTGGATATCGATGATGATTTTGAGGTGAGCTACCTCAATAAAATCCATAAGAGTCTTGAGCAGCGTAAAAACGCAAATCCCGTACGGCTTACCTATGATACGGCCATGCCGGCGGAGATGGTACGGTTTATCGAACGGAAACTGAAACTCAACGCTCTTGATACCATCCTGCCGGGAAGGCGGTATCACAATTCAAAAGATTATATGGACTTTCCGAATATCCTTCCGGACGAACAGTGTCATGTCCCTACCGGTATCATTCACCGTGAGCTTCGTCGCACATCTGGAATCATCGAGGTGGTCAGGAAGAAGGAGCTCCTTCTTCATTTTCCCTATCTTGGTTTTGAGACCATCATCGACCTCCTTCGTGAGGCCTCCCTCGACCCAAAGGTCACCAGTATCAGGGTCACTCTTTACAGGCTGGCTCGTTACTCTTCGGTCATTAATGCTCTCATCAATGCTAAGAAGAACAGGAAGGAAGTAGTCGTTCTTCTTGAATTGCAGGCCCGCTTCGATGAAAAGGCGAATATACGGTGGGCCAATAAGCTGAAATCCGAGGGCGTAAAGGTACTTTTTGGGGTTCCCGGCCTGAAGGTCCATTCGAAACTTTGCATTATTACCAGGAAGGGACACAAGGGAAGCGAGGAACATATTTGTGCCATCGGTACCGGAAACCTCAACGAGGATACCGCCAGGCTCTATACCGATACCTATCTTCTTACCTCTCATCCTGAGATTTGCAGTGAGGTCGATCAACTTTTTGGTTTTTTTGAGCGGAACTATCGAGTTAGCCGTTTTAACCACCTTATCGTAAGCCCCTTTCAGAGCCGTCAGGCATTTGCCGCTCTCATCGAGGAACAAATAGGACGGGTCAAGAAGGGAAAGCAGGGACTCATTCGCCTGAAGCTCAATAATCTGGCGGATAGGGACCTGATTCAGAGCCTCTACCGGGCAAGTGAGAAGGGTGTCTCGATCCAATTAATTGTTCGGGGGATGCTTAGCCTTATACCCGGTCGGAAAAAAATGAGCGAGAATATTGAGGTGATCAGTATCGTGGATTCTTATCTCGAGCATGCCCGTTTTTTCATCTTCGGTCCCGATGAGAAGGTCAAAGTGTGGATCTCTTCCGCCGATTGGCTTCCCCGCAATATTGATCGTCGGGTAGAGGTTACTTGCCCCATCTACGATGTCAATTTGAAGCAGGAGCTCATTGATCTTTTTTCCATTGAGTGGAAAGATAACGTGAAGGCAAGGAGAATTGTCGACGGCAAAGAGTTCCGCAATCAGAACGGTCTGCCTCCATGGCGTTCCCAGTTAGAGAAGGGCCTCTACCTGAGGCGGCTTCATGAAGAAAGGGAAGCCGACCGCTCTTGACATCACTGTTCCCTTTTCCCTAGAATACTTTCCGTGTTTTCTATACTCTTGTTTTGAATCCGCGAGGAGGAAACTTTGTTCAACCCGGTCGACCCAAAAGTGAATTTTCCCAAGATGGAAGAAGATATCCTTAAGTTTTGGGAGAATAACGATATTTTCCAAAAATCCATTGATCAGCGTGAGGGTAAGGATGAGTTTGTCTTTTATGATGGTCCTCCCTTTGCTACCGGACTTCCTCATTTCGGCCACTTCGTACCAGGGACCATAAAGGATATTATTCCCCGTTATCAGACTATGAAGGGGAAAAAGGTTCTCCGGCGTTTCGGTTGGGACTGCCATGGTCTTCCCGTCGAGTACGAGATGGAAAAAGAGCTTGGAATTTCAGGCAAAAGTGAGATTGAAGCCTTTGGGGTGGCAAAATTCAATGAATCCTGCCGTTCCATTGTGTTGAGATATACCTCCGAATGGCGTCAGATTGTGACGAGAATGGGACGGTGGGTCGATTTTGACCACGATTACAAAACCATGGATCCCGATTATATGGAATCGATCTGGTGGGTCTTAAGCCAACTTTGGAAGAAGGGGTACCTCTACGAGGGGCACAATATTCTTCCCTACAGCCCCGCACTTTCCACCCCTCTTTCAAACTTTGAGGTGAATCTCGGTGGCTACCAGGAGGTTGTTGATCCTGCGGTCACCATCCGCTTCAAGGTACGGGGAACCGACTCGACCTATATTCTGGCATGGACCACCACGCCTTGGACCCTGCCCAGTAACCTCGGCCTTGCCTTCGGTCCCGACATCGATTATGTCAAGGTGAAAGACGGCGACGAGTATTACATCATGGCAAAGGAACGCCTTTCCGCGTATTACAAAGATCCGTCTGAATATGAGATTGTGGAAGAAAAAAAGGGTACGGCTTATGCCGGAGTCGAATATGAACCTCTGTTTCCCTATTTCGCCTCTTTGCGGGAGCAGAATGCATTCAGGGCCTTTACTGCAGACTATGTAACCACCGAAGATGGAACGGGTATCGTACATACGGCTCCCGGCTTTGGTGAGGAAGATTATGAGGCCATGAAAGGGACGGGTGTCCCGGTTGTCTGCCCTATTGATGCGGAATGCCGCTTTACCGACGAGGTTCCCGACTACAAGGGAATTTTCGTGAAGGATGCCGATAAACCGATCATTAAGCGCCTGAAAGATGAGGGCAAGCTTATTCGGCGTGAAAACTACAAACACCAGTATCCCTTCTGTTATCGGACCAAAAAGCCCCTTATCTACCGTGCAGTAAGCTGTTGGTTTGTCGATATCGGAAAGATCAAAGAGAAGATGCTTGCAGCCAACAGCAAGGTCAACTGGATCCCTGCGCACTTAAAGAACGGCCGCTTTGGAAAATGGCTTGAAGGAGCGCGTGACTGGGCCATCAGCAGAAACCGCTATTGGGGAAATCCTATTCCCATCTGGAAATGCGACGGTTCTGATTACATTGAGGTGATCTCCAGCAGAGAAGAGCTTGAGAAAAAGTGCGGTAAAAAGGTCGATGACCTCCATAAACACTTTGTTGATGAATTTACTTGGCCAAGCCCCGACGGAAAGGGGACCATGCGGCGAATTCCCGATGTGCTTGACTGTTGGTTCGAGTCGGGATCGATGCCCTATGCCCAGATCCACTATCCCTTTGAGAATAAAGAGTGGTTTGAAAAGAACTTTCCTGCCGATTTTATCTGTGAAGGTCTCGATCAGACCCGCGGATGGTTCTATACCCTTACAATCCTCGCCGCTGCACTCTTTGATTCTCCCGCCTTTATGAATGTGGTTACCAACGGCCTTGTCCTTGCCGAAGACGGAAAGAAGATGAGTAAATCGGAGAGGAACTACTCCGATCCCGTGGAGGTTATCGATAAGTTCGGGGCCGATGCCCTTCGTATGTTCCTTATGAACTCCGCGGTAGTGAAAGCCGAGGATCTTCGCTATTCGGACGATGGCGTCAAAGAGGTTCTGAAGACCTTCATCATTCCGTTCTGGAATGCCTATAGCTTTTTTGTTACCTATGCAAATATTGATTCCTTTGAACCGAAAGGGCTGAAGGATGCTCCCGATAATCCCCTGGATCGATGGATCCTCTCCGAGGCCGAGCATCTTGTTTCCGACGTTACCGCACAGCTTGATGCCTATGATCTTCAGAAGGCGATTGAACCGATTGTTCGTTTCGTCGATTCCCTGAACAACTGGTACATCAGAAGGAGTAGAAGGAGATTTTGGAAGAGTGAGAACGATAGCGATAAGCTCCAGGCATATGAGACCCTCTATGCGGTCCTTATGAAGGTTGTCCGTGTCGCTGCTCCGATCATTCCCTTTATGACCGAAGCGATTTACCAGAATCTGAAATGTAAGGAAACAGCAGAGTCCGTGCATCTCTGCGACTATCCCGTTGCCGATGAATCGGTCCGTGATCTGGAGCTTGAGAAAAAAATGGAGATCACCAGAAAAGCTGTCTCCATGGGCCGGGCCCTCCGGAGCATGCACAGTCTCAAGACACGTCAGCCCCTCAAGGCCCTCTATCTGGTTACCAGGGATTTTCAGGAAAAGAAGATCCTTCGGGAGATGGAGGATATCATCCGGGAAGAGTTGAACGTCAAAGAGGTCCTGCTCAAAGAGAACGAAGAGGATCTTGTCGTCTATCAGGCAAAGCCGAACTACAAGGTGCTGGGAAGCAAGCTTGGGAAGTACATGAAGGCTGTGGCAGGAAAGATCGAATCTTTGACCATGCGCGAGGTTCAGTCCCTCCTCGAAGGGGCGACCCTTTCCCTCGACTATGAGGGAGGTTCCCTTGAGCTGACTGAGGAAGGAATCATCGTGCAGCGTTTTGAAAAGGAGCATCTGAAGGTTCTGAACGATGGAAGCCTGACCGTGGGGCTCGATTCCGAGGTTACCGAGGAGCTGAAGCAAGAGGGAACGGTTCGTGATGTGGTTCGAAGTGTCCAGAATATGCGTAAGGATCGAGGTCTTGAGGTTACCGATCGAATAAGGCTTTTCATCGACGGTACGCCGGCCCTTCGGGAAGCCGTCGACCTGTTTACCGATCATATCCTTGAAGAAACCCTTGCCGAGTCTGTCGACTTTAGAAAAGAGGCCGGCTCCGAGGAGCGCGAATGCGGAGAGGAACATTGCTGGATCGATCTGGTAAAGGTTTAAGTCCCCTGATGATGCCATCGGAAGCGACTGATAGGAGGGGACGGCGAATCTTTCGCCGCCCCTTTTTTCTTTTTTTGCTTCTCCTCTCTGCTTTTCTCATCGGGTGTGCCGGAACCCCTAAAATATATGAAACAGGGGTAGAAGTTTTGACAGGGAAGGGGGACCTTACCCTTGTGGTGCGGGAACCTTCGGCGTGGGAACCGACGTACCGATGGCTCATGGATCTTCTCCTGGGAGCAGGAATGGAAGAGAAGCACGCCGCTATGCTTTTAAACCGGACCGAGCGTATGTCTGTCGCCCTTGATTCGAGGGGCTTGCGTCTTGCTCTTGCCGGCAATTTCCCCCGTTTTGCCTTACGCAAGACGATTCGCGAGGTAAACAGTGAACCGGGACTTCAAATGGCCATGCCGTGGAGCGGGGTTGTGCTGGTCTCACAGGGCGATCATTCCTGGCTGAAAAGAACAGCCTCCGGTGAAGACGGTTTTTTTGCGGGAGCATTGATCCCTGGAGAGATCGCCTTCTTTCTGGAAGAGCCCGCTTCTTTCGTTGATGAAGCGGACCTTACCGGCGTCGATCACCTTCGCGTCCGGCTTGTTCCCAAAAGCATGGATGAAATGAATGGTTTTGAGACGAGTATAGATATTACCTGTTCCGATGCCGAACGTGCGAAGCAGGTGGCAACCTCGTTGAAGACGGCCTTATTTGTCGCCAGTCGGCAGAAGAACACAGACGATGCAGCTACGGCCTCCAGACAGCGATTTGCAAAGGACGTTTTGCGTCTTCGGGCCGTCGGCCGGGAAGGAACGGGTATTGTGATCGGCCCGGTCTTCCTGCGGGAATATGACTTTGCCGTCATCGCAAAGATGAGGAATATACTGGGATGAAGGAGAAGAAATGAAGGTAGGAGTTATCGACTACGATGCGGGCAATCTTGCAAGTGTCAGTACGGCCCTTCGATTTCTTGGTGCCGATTTTATCGTTTCACCGGATCATAGGGAACTTGATCGATGTGACAGGCTGATTTTCCCCGGCGTTGGTGAGGCCTTTCATGCTATGCATGTATTGCGGGAACGTTCACTGGACACATTGCTTCAACGCTATGCCGCTTCCGGTCGTCCTCTTTTGGGAATTTGTATCGGATGCCAGCTGGTGCTTGACCATTCCGAGGAGCGGGATACCGATTGCCTGGGAATCATACCGGGGAAGGTCTTGCTTTTCCCTGAACGCAAGGGCCTGAAGGTTCCTCACATGGGATGGAACTCGGTACGCTTTTGCGGCGATATTCATCCTCTTTTCTCCGGAATTCCGGATGGTACGTCATTCTATTTTGTTCACTCCTATTATCCGCAGGTAGATCGATCTCTGACCATCGCAGAGTGTGATTATGGTGAAACCTTTTCGGCTGCTTTTGCCCGGGATAACATTGCGGCAATGCAGTTTCATCCCGAAAAGTCCGGCCCCTTTGGCTTGCGGCTTTTGAAAAACTTTCTTTCTTGGAATCCGGGAGGCGCTGAGCATGTTTAAGCGACGAATCATTGTCTGTCTCGATGTTAGAGATGGAAAAACCACAAAGGGCGTGAAGTTTAAAGGTAATGTCGATATCGGAGATCCAGTGGAGATGGCCCGAGAGTATTACCGTCAGGGGGCCGACGAACTCGTCTTTTACGACATCACTGCTTCAAATGAAAAGCGTTCCATCATGATCGATGTTGTCCGCAAGGTCGCTGAAGAAATTTTCATTCCGTTTTCGGTGGGAGGCGGTATTTCTTCCGTCGACGATATGTGGGATGTGATCCTGGCCGGGGCTGAGAAGATCAGCGTAAACAGTCAGGCGGTGAAAAATCCTTCCATCATAGAAGAGGGGGCTTCACGTTTCGGACGTCAATGTATAGTTCTTGGTATGGATGCCCTCTCTGATTCATCCATGCCGTCCGGATACCGTGTTGTGATACATGGGGGGAGGGTGAAGACGGAATTGGACGCCCTTGAATGGGCTCTTCGTGCAGAGTCCCTTGGCGCGGGCGAGATCGTGCTTAATTCCATCGACGCCGACGGAACAAAAGACGGCTACGAGTTGAATTTGACCTCGATGATTAGCAACGCCGTCTCCATCCCCGTGGTTGCATCCGGGGGTGCGGGCAAACCTGAAGATCTTGTGGATGTCTTTTCCAAGGGCTCTGCAGATGCGGCCTTGATAGCTTCCATGGTCCATATCCAGGGCTATACCATCGGCGAGATTAAAGAGACGCTTCGAAAAAACAATGTCGAAGTTAGAACAGATTCTTTTGTCGAGCCGTGAGACTCGATGAGCGAAATATGTTGCCCGAATTGCCCTGCAATGAGTATATTAACGGTAACAGCATAAAAATTTATATTGACGGCGGAGGCGCAACTACATGCCTACTTATGATTACGAGTGCGACGAATGCGGTCACACCTTTGAGTTTTTTCAAGCAATGTCTGATGATCCTATTTCAGTGTGCCCCAAATGTGGGGGACATGTGAGGAGACTTATCGGAGGAGGAACCGGTATTATTTTTAAGGGAAGCGGTTTCTATGTCACCGATAATAAGCGAACGGGTGCTTCTTCCACCTCTTCTCCTATTAATGGAGACGAAAAAACGAAACCCCAGAAATCAAGCGAATCTCATGTTGAAAAGGCGGATAGTAAAAAAGAACCGGCTTCAACCAAGGGTTGAGGCCGCCACTTGGTCTTCTTTCTGAAACGAATGGGGAGGAAATGCGTATACCTCCCTGTTCTCATATGACCTTTTAAGCTCTTCGTCGAGGCTCAGGCTCCGGTATGCCGTGGTAAGGAGTTCCTTATTGGGGTGTACCAAAGGGTGTTTGGGGCTAAAAATGGTACAGCAGTCTTCATAGGGAAGGATACTGGTTTCGAAGGTACCTATTCTCCTGGCAATCATGATGATCTCTTCCTTGTCCAGACCGATGACCGGACGAAAAATGGGGCGCTGGGCAAAGGAACCGGTAAGGGTAATGCTTTCTATGGTTTGGCTTGCTACCTGGCTAAGGGCCTCGCCCGTAACCAGCGCCTTGGCCCCCGTATTGGCGGCAACCATATCGGCAATCTCCACCATGGCAGCCCTCATATGAAGGGTCAGTTCTTCGCTTCTTCCCCGCTGCTTCATTAAGATTTGTGCTTCGGTAAAGGGAATGACATGAAGCCGTATGCCTCCGGTGTAGGGCGCCAAAATCTCTGCAAGTTTCTTCACCTTATCGAGGGCCTCATTCGATGTATAGGGATACGCATGAAAATAGACGGCGTCCAGTTTCAAACCGCGTTTCGCCATGAGGAAAGCTGCGACCGGAGAATCGATGCCTCCGGACAGCAAAACGACCCCCTTGCCTGCACAGCCGACCGGAAGCCCTCCCGGCCCCTTTTCCATCCGACCATAGATATATGCTGCTTCGCGTATCTCCACTCCCAAAACCCAGTCCGGGGTTTTGACGTCGACATGGAACTCCTGATGGGCATCAGCGATACGGGCACCGATATCGCAGGCTATTTCGTACGAGGTCATTGGAAAACTCTTATCGGCCCTTCGTGCGGAAACCTTGAAGCTCTGCAGCTTTCCGTCCGACGCTATCTCATCGGCAATCAGCGATGCTGCCTCCCTGATCTCTTCTACTCGCTTGTCACAGCGAAGGGCCTTGGTGAATCCCACTATGCCGAAGGTGGTTGAGAGTACGGAGCGTACCGCCTCTTCCGGAGCCTTCGGACATCGAAGATAAACCCTTCCACTATGCATTCGCAGCTCTGATCGGTAGGGCAGCAGCTTTTTTTTGATATTCTTTCGTAAAAGCCTTTCGAAAAAGATTCGGTTATCTCCCTTTAGGGCTATTTCCCCGAAACGTATAAGATACAGTGATTCTTTCATCTTCTTTCCTTAAAATGCCCTTCCGAGAAATTGTATTGTCTGATCAAGGGCTTGTAGAAATTGTTCTATCTGGGCACATGTGGTATCGGCACCTATGGAAATACGAAAAGCCCCCAGGGCATCCGCTTCTCCGACTCCGGCCCTCATAAGGGCACGTCTGATCTTTTTCCCGCCATGACTACCACGATTTGAACAGGCAGATCCCGCGGATATGGCATATCCCTTATCGTTCATGACGCGTACCAATGTTTCGGAGGGAATGGGTGATGCGGTGGCGCTGATGGTCGATCCTACAAAATTCCGGGGTGCTGCCTTTCGCGAACGGGGAATAACGCTTAGCCCTTTCAGCGAGGAAAGCCCTTCAAACAACAGCATTTGTGCCTCTTTACTCGGCAGCCGTCCCTCCGCAGTCATGGTAAGGCTTTCGGTCAAAGCCGCAATGGCCGGCAGGTTTTCCGTTCCCGGCCTCATCCCCATCTCCTGACCCCCGCCTGGAAAAGGATGGGTAAGAGGTTTCTTGAGGTAAAGGATTCCTATTCCCCTGGGGGCTCCTATTTTGTGGCCGCTGAAGCTGGCGGAATCGATTCCCGAAGCGATGATATCTTCGGCAATACTAATCTCTCGTTTACCGCCTGCCTGAACCGCATCGGTATGAATATGAACGGGATGACCTTCCTCTTTACTTCGTATCGCTTCAACAAGCTTTTGTATGGGAAAGATCTCTCCAGTTTCGTTGTGGACTGCCATACAGCAGGCAAGCTTTGTATTCCCGGTGATAAGCCTGGCATACTCCTCCACGGAAAAAAGGCTCTCCTCCCGGATCGAAGGCTCTGCCAGGGAAAAACCGAATTCGCTGAAAATCGGGCGATACTCCCATATGGCAGGATGTTCGAAGCCTGGGATGATAATCTTCCCGCCTCCCTTACTCCTGAGAAAAGAGTGGAGAACAATAGCATTACTCTCTGTTCCTCCGGAGGTGAAAATGATGTGATCCGGCCCGGTTCCCAGCATATGGGCAATACGCTTCCTGCACGTTTCGAGAAGAGCCGATGCCTCTTTCCCCTCTTTGTGTACCGCCGAAGGATTTCCGGGAAAACGTTCGGCAGTTTTATCATAAGCCTCTCGGGCGCGAACGCTTAAAGGTGCTGTTGCCGCCCAATCGAGGTAGATTCTTCCCATCATGGGGCGATGATAGCGTTAATGATACGCTCTTTCAAGACAATAGCCTTGAAAAAAGTACTTATCACGTGTATCCTATGTATTCGTATGGACGATCAAACTTGTTGTGCAGATATTATTATTGAGACCTACGCTGAGAAGCTCAAGGTATGTGGACACCCTGTTCGCCTCAAAATCCTTTGTCTTATTGAGAAGGAAGAGGCGTGTGTTATGGAGCTCTGGAAGTGTTTAAACCAGTCGCAGCCTGTGGTCTCACAACACCTCGCCGTTCTGAAAGAAAAGGGAATAGTCGATTCCGAGATTCAGGGAAACAAGCGCTTTTATTCTATTGTAGACCCCTTTATTAAGTCGATTGTTCAATCGTTGGGTACCGTCTGATTTCTTCACATGGACGATACGTTATGAAGCAAGAATTTCGACTTGGAGAGCGGGTGAGTACTGTCCGTTTCCTTGAACAGGGGGAGCGGCCGGAAGAGACTATCAGGCGCGAATATCCTCATTCCCTTATCATCTGGGTTGCCGACGAGAATACCTCCCGTTATTTTCCGGCCGGGGAGCCTTACTGTTTGGTTTTACCTGCGGGCGAAGCCTTCAAGACGATGGAAACGATCCTTCGTATTGTAGATTTTGCGCTTCAGGTCGGGGCCGGACGCGATAGCCTTTTTGTTGCCCTCGGCGGCGGTGTTGTGTGCGACATGACCGCCTTTGCGGCTTCGGTATACATGCGGGGAGCCGGAGTCGTTCTTTTACCCAGTACGCTTCTGGCGATGGTCGATGCCACTCTCGGAGGCAAGAGCGGTGTGGACTATCGTGGCTACAAGAACATCATAGGAACCTTTTATCCTGCTTCGCTGATCATTATTGAGCCGACATATCTGGCTTCGCTCCCTCAGCGGGAAATCATGGGAGGAGTCGCCGAGGTGGTCAAACATGCCATGCTTTCCGGCGATGGTGCCCTTGAAAGGATCGAAAGGCTTCTTCCTGATATAAAGGCGGGTAATCGCGATGCCTTTTCTTCGATTATTGCCGAAAGTCTGACAGTGAAAGGGGCGGTTATCGAGCAAGATCCCCTGGAAAGGGGAATACGGGCTCACCTTAATCTCGGGCACACCTTTGCCCATGCACTGGAAAGTGCCACCGGGTTTAGCGGGTGGAGTCACGGTGAGGCGGTGGCATGGGGGCTTTCCCGGGCCCTCCACGCCGGTGAACTTTTAGGAGAAACCGATTCTGGCTATCGGCGCTTTATCGATGAACTTCTTGATCGTTTCGGTTATAGAAGGTATGCCGAGGCCGACACCTCCGCAATCCTTGAGGCAGTCGGAAGCGATAAAAAGAAGCGGGGAGGCGAGGTTCGTTTCGTTTTGCAAAGAAAGGCGGGCGATACCTTTACAAGGGCGCTTCCCCGAGAAATTGTCGAGGAAGCGATATCAGGCGGCTGTCTGAACGCTTAGTATGTTTTAATATGATTCAAAAATAGTGTTTAAGCGACGATACGCGTCGTTTACCTTTTCCACCAACGTATGCTTTGTCGATTCATTCAGTTCGTCGGCAAGGGCTTCAAGGCTTGATAGCGAGACATCCACCGCGGTATGAAAGCTTTTAATCACCTTGAACCAGTAGACACCAACTCCATCGGTTTCCAGGGTAACGAAGCCAAGTCGTTTTGACGATTTTTTCGTCTTTGCAGTCCGCAGTAAGGCATCGAGGTGGTCACACAGCGCTTCGAGTTCCTCTGCGGCATTATAGTTTTTCCCCCCGGGGGCAGGATACGAAAGGTCCTTCGGCGGATCGATAAAGGGAACAATCTTGATAATGCTGGCGATTCTGTCTCCCGTATGGATTTCATACCCGGACCAGGTAATCTTTGCCCTGGCGTTTTCCTGTACCTGTGGCAACGATTCTCCCGATTGGACCAGCGGGGATAGTTCTTCCCAGGGAAGTACGGCGATCTTCTTTTTCCCCTTATAGGGCTCCATCGTAAAGTTTTTTTCTCCGACCTTGATTGTCCAGCTCGTGTCCCGCTTTGCTTTCTGCTTCTCCTCTTTCTCTTGTTTTCTTGAACCTGGCCTTCCTGCTTTTGTCGTTATCAGCTGATTCAGTGAGGGGGATATCTCTTCAAGCCAGGAGCGGTGGAGTGGGCTGACGGATCGTGCGAACATTCTGCTGGTGCGAACAATCTCCCCTGCCACAATGAACCCTGGAGATTCCCGAAACATACAGCTTCCCGGATGAATTTGTATTCTATCGGCGGTGAGGCTGCGATAGATACCTCTTCCCGTACGCACACAGACGAATTGCACAAGTCCGGCGGCAATCGAACAGAGAATATCCCTGGTCGCTCCGCCGGAGGAGATGGGAACCCCAAAACCGGAGACAATCTCCTCGAGCTGTTGCTTAATGTTTACGATCTCTCCCATGGTTCTGTAGTCGAGATAGTAGGTATCGCAAAAGTGTTCCCGCCGTTTTTTCCCTTTCAGTTTGACAAACTGCCGGAAGATGGAAATGTAGGAGATGAAATCCCCTGCAGGGTCGGAAAGCTGATGATGGGCCCTCCTTGCCTCCATCTCCTCTCCCGGGGGAAGCACGAAGGGGGCATGTGTTGAAAGAAAAGCGGTGGCAATAAGTACCTCTTCCATCACCGAGGGGTAGCGGAAGATGGCCTCTACCAGGATTTTGGAGTGTCTGGGGCCCAGAGGAAAATCGACCATCATGAGCCCTGTTCTCGTGAGCTGTCGTTCTTCGGTGAGCGCATCCAACAGCTTGAGGGTTTCGATTGCTCCGATGATGCCGGGGCGTCCCGGAGGACTGACAAAATCAAAGGCTTCAAACTCCTGAATGTCGAGCTCTGCCATGCGCAAAACTACTTCAGAAAGATCGGTTCGATAGATTTCTTCAAGGGTGAAGGGATCGCGATGCTGATAATCCCGTTTATCGTAAAGACGATAACAAACTCCCGGCCGTGTTCGTCCGGCACGCCCCTTTCTCTGATCACAGCTTGCCTGAGAGATGGGCCCTTCAATGAGACTGCTGGTAAAGGTGCGCGGATTGTAGTAGTTAAGCTTTGCCAGCCCCGAATCGATGACCGTGGTGATACCGTCGATGGTGACACTTGTTTCAGCGATGTTGGTGGAAATAACCACCTTTGACTTACCCTTCGGCGTGGAAACAAAAACCTGTTCCTGTTCTTCTTTTGTCAGCCTTCCGTACAGCGGCAGAATGTAGAGCTTTTTTGCAAAAGAGGAGATTGAAAGGGCCGTCATGGCATCCTTGATCGCCTTTTCGCCGGAAAGAAATATGAGAATGTCACCCGGCATTTTGTGCTTCACCGTATCGCCGACGATGGACACGATCTTTTCCGTTAGGAGATCGGGATCGCTGGGGTGTTCGAGTGGCGCATAACGGATTTCAACGGGATGGATAATTGCATCAATATGAAGAATCGGTGCTTTGCCAAAATAGTCCGAAAAGATTTTTGGGTTGATGGTGGCGGAGGAGATGATAACCTTCAGGTCTTTTCGCTCCTGAATGATCTCCTTAAGCAATCCTAAGATAAAGTCGATATTGAGGCTGCGCTCATGGGCCTCATCTACCATGATGACCGAATAGCGACTCAGGTAACGGTCCGCCTTCAGTTCCTGGAGTAAAATCCCGTCGGTCATGATCTTGATGGCGGTTTCGGAGACGGTCTGGTCCTCAAAACGCATCTTATATCCCACGATGCCGGGGACCTTTGTTCCCAGCTGGGAAGCGATATAATCGGAGACGGAAACAGCCGCTATCCTTCGTGGCTGGGTTACGCCAATTATTCCCCGTGTACCGTATCCTGCCTCGTGAAGAATCATGGGTAACTGAGTAGTCTTACCCGACCCTGTCGGGCTTTCCACGACGATAACCTGGTTCTTCTCGAGTTCGTCGAGGATCTTTGCCCGCTGTTGATAGATAGGCAGCTCTGGATGGTTCATTCCTTTGTGGCGACCATCCGGCACCAATCTATGGCCTCTGTTATGTCAATCATGTTACGAGACTCCCGTGTTGCGAGATTCTTGACCGAGACTTTTCCTGCGTTCTTCTCGTCTCCTCCACAGATAAGGGCCATTCGGATACCGCGCTTTTCGGCCCAGGCAAACTGCTTCCCAAGTTTTTGGCTCTGGAGTTGGACCTCACAGGAGAGGCCTGCCTTTCGCACTTTTCTTGCGAGAATGTGATAGTATCCAGACAGTGATTCATCGATATTAAATATGGCAACGGCGGGAGCGCCGGTGGCATCGCCTGCCTTGCCCAGCTCTTCCAGCGCGGCGACGAGACGATCTAATCCGATGGAGGAGCCTACCCCCGGCAACTGCTGCTTGGTGTAGAGAGAGGCGAGGTTGTTGTACCGACCCCCTGAACAGACCGACCCTATTTGAGGCAAGTCGTTGAGGAAGGTTTCGTAGACGATCCCGGTGTAGTAGTCCAGCCCCCGGGTTATCGAAGGATCGAGGATAAAGGAATCGGCAACCGAGGCCTCTTCGAGTGCCTGGTAAATCTCCCTCAGTCGACTACTCTCCTCGCAACTGCCCCTGGCGAGCTCTTCAAGCTTCTCCACGGTCTCGAGGAAGCTTCCTTTTGCCTGAATATAGTCGAGCACCTTCGCTGCTGTCTGGGAGCCGATTTCTGAGGCCAGCTGCTCGTGCACCTCTTTTTCGCCGATTTTTGCCAGCTTGTCGACAATGCGCAGTATTTCCACAGAGTGGGAGGCAACCTCAATAGCATCAAGGAAGCGGTTGAAAAGCCCCCGATGATTGATCCTGAAGCTCACATTGTCGATGCCGAGGGCAGTGAAGGCACTGTGCATCATCAATAGAATTTCGAGATCGGCCGAGAGCGCATCGATTCCGACGATATCGAAATCGCACTGTACGAACTCCCGGTATCGCCCTTTTTGTGTATTTTCGCCCCGCCAGACCTTGTCGATATGATAGCGTTTAAAGGGGAGAGACAGCTCATTAATATGGCTTGCCATGAAGCGGGCAAAGGGAACGGTAAGGTCGAATCGCATGGCGACCTCTCTTCCCCCCTGATCGGTAAAGGCATAGACCTGCTTGTCGGTCTCTCCTCCTCCCTTACCCAATAGTACTTCCCGGTATTCGAGAACCGGGGTATCGATTGGAACAAATCCATAGCCGTGAAAAACCTGTTCAAGTGTATGCATGATGGCAATCCGTCTGGATGCCTGATCGGGAAGAAAATCCCTGAAACCTTTTAAAACTCTTGGCTCTATGATCACGAAAGAGGCTCCTTTTTCCCTTACTTGATTTTTATGGTCGAACAATTTACCATAGTGTAAACGAAAACCGATTCTTACTGCAAGCGAGAGATGTTTTGCTGAAACGATATGCTACCGATGAGAAGGGGCAAAGTGTCCCGATAGCGAAAATTTACACCGAGCAAGAACACCCGATCTCTTCCGATCAAATCGATGGTGATGCCTTTGCGATAACAAGGCGTCTTAAGGATGCCGGATTTGAGGCCTATATCGTCGGCGGAGCAGTGAGAGATCTGCTTCAGGGGAAAAGTCCAAAAGATTTTGATATCGCAACCAGTGCATATCCGAAGCAGGTCAGAAAGCTTTTTCGTAATTCGAGGATCATCGGAAGACGTTTTCGCTTGGTACATGTCCACTATGGAAGCGGTAAGATCATCGAGGTCTCGACCTTTCGGGCCGACGACGAGGAAGGTAACTCGAATAATGTGTTCGGTACCCTTGAAGACGATGTGAAACGCAGGGATTTTAGTGTAAACGCCCTCTATCTTGACCCCCAGAAACTGCACATCATCGATTTTGTCGACGGTGTGAAAGATGTCAGGGCCGGAAAGATGAAGAGTTTGCTCCCCTTGGATAGGACCTTTAAAGATGATCCTGTCCGTATGATCAGGGCTGTGAAGTATTCTACCGGTGGCGGCTTTCGTATGGGATGGAAGCTTCGCAGGGCCATTGCCAGGCATGTGGACGAGCTTGAGCGTTGTCCATCCTCCCGCATGACCGAAGAGGTGTTTAAGGTCCTCTCCTCCGGCCGTTCGGCTCTTCTTATTGATGAATTTTTGAAAACAGGATTGTTTCGCCATATGCTTCCGCGTATCGACTCCTTTCTCAAATCGGGGGACAAGAAGCTTCGAGGAGCCTTCTTCGCTTCCTTGGAAGAGTTGGATCTTCTTGTTCGGGAAAAGAATGAGGATCGCAAGGGGCAAATGCTTGTTAGGTTGCTTAGCCCCTTTCTGGAACTCTCCTTAGAGGGCACCAATAGTGTCGATCTGTTCCGGGATACCTTTAAATCCTGTAAGCAATTGCTTGAGCCGATAACGCCTCCCAACCATGAAGTGGAGATGGCGGTCATAAAGCTTTTTCGGCAATGCGGTATCAGAACCCCGCGTAATATTACACGAAAGCCGAAGCCCTCCTCTCTCGAGCCTGTAGCGAAAGATAAGGAGAATAAAATGCGGCGAAGTCGTAGACGAAAAAAGCGCCAGTCGGCTGAAAATACCGACGTAGCGCTTGATGTTTAACACTGTTCGCTTCTGTTACCTTTCTGTCTCTTTCGTTGCATTTCCACTTTCCGAGTTGATTCTCGTAAGCAGATCATCTGCTTTGACGCCGAAACCATCCGGATCCAGGCTCTTTACCTGGCTCAGGTAAAAGGCTGCGTCGCTGTTGCGACTATCGGCATAAGCATTTACACCAAGAGCGTAGTAGGTGAGTGGAGCGTTTCCGCCCGCCTGGATGGAAGAGTGATAGTAGTATTCCGCCGAGGCATAGTCTGCTCTTGCATAACCGATGAGGCCCAGATAGTAGTAGGGAATGTAATTCTCCGGACGAAGGGCCATTGCCGAACTGAAGAGTTTTTCCGCCTCATCGTATTGTTCAAGCCCGTAGGCCTGCATTCCCGATTCAATCAGATCAGGGAAGGTTTTGACCGAGGAGATATAACTTGCAAAGTCGGAAACAAAAAGATTGCGGTCCGTCCATGAAAAGGCGCGCTGTACCGTGGAATTCTCATTGTCGCGTTTTGTCGCATCGGCGGAGAGACTCGAAATTGCATCCCACAGGGCCCTATTGTAATTTTTGTATTCGCTGTTGAGCAGAAACGAGACAAGTCCCCAGCTTTCGGCATAAAACTGGTCGATATTCGCATTTGCGGTTTCGGCATCGACATAAAGAAGCATATTGAGAGGCAGCAGTCCCGAACTTCCCTCTGTTTTGGTTTCCTCGGCAAGTAGGGTTCTCAGATAGGGAATCCATCCGAGATTTTCCCGATAGATTGCCGTTTTCCGGTCTGTGTTGTAACCGCTCTCTTCGAAATAGATGGCGAACCCCTTCTGCAGCCAAAGGGGAGGCTCGCTAATAAAACTGCGGAGATATTGAACAAAACCGTGGTGAATAAGGGAGCGCCGCTCCAATTCCGGATCATCCATGGCATAGCCGACAAGCTCGCTTTTCGCTGAATTTTTATATTGAAGAAAGACAAAGGTCTCTCTTGTCTGTGACACCGTCGAGCGAAGATAATCATCAAACTTTGCCTTGCTGGAAAAGAGCCTGACATTCATTTTGTTCTGAAGTTCCGCGGGATCAAAATGAAAGTATGAGTTGAAGAGCACGAAAAATGCATCAAGAAATTCGGCTTTTGCCTGTGCATCTTCTTTACCCATTTCTGAGAAGACTCTATAGTGATTCCCTTCCGCCATCTGCATGCTTTGCCCAAACACCATGGCTGTGGTGCATAGAAGAAGAACTACGATGATTGATCTTCGTTTCATGATAACCGCTCCTTATGTCTCTATCCAATGGAGAAATTATATCTCCTCATTTATCTATCGGCCGTAATGAGCAAAAAAATTAGTGACTTTGTACCGCATCGACGGTGATATCGACCGATGTTATCAGGACTCCCCCGTAACGCTGAAGACTGGAAATAATATACTCCTGCATATCGTGAAGCGAACCGGAAAGATTGACTCCTATAGGGAGGTGAACCTTCAGATGAAGATGATATCCACCTGCATCGTGCTTGACGCTTACCTTCCGTACCGATACTGCGTCGTCCCATTCATCGACACAGTGCAGCACCATCTGGGTAAGGGCCACCTCGCTAATTTCAACTTTTCCCCGTTTGCTTGAGAACTCGGGTTGCACCACGGTCTTTTCAAAGGCCCGTTGTCCTCCGGGAAGAAGACCCAGCTTTTTCTTGAAAAATACCTTTACCGAATCATAAACGAATTGAGGGTAATTTTGCCTGATTTCTATGGAAGGAACGGGGATCACATGCTTACCTTCCGTTCTGCTTTTAATAGCAGTTTCGATCTCTTCTTTACTTGCAAGTTGCTCAATGCTTAACACTTTCGAGGGAGCAGGTAGTCCAAGCCTTCCCGCAATTTTCCTGACCATTCGCTCGCTTGTACCGATCAGGAGAATCCTCCTGAATTTTTCTCTGTCAATAGCCTCCCTGACTTCTCTGAGATGGGAGGGGTCTTCGAACAGTGCCGTCTTAATGGCGGAAAGGAAGAGCTTTTCCCGCTTAGCGGAACGGCCCGCAATAATCTTCTGATCGCGAATAAGTAATCCATCGTCGATGATTAATTCAATACCGTATTTTTCTGCCACAAGTTTTGCCCGGAAGCTTTTGCCCGTTCCGCTGCGTCCTACCAACGCAAATACCTGTACGCCTCTGAGTAGCCATAAAAGATGGCGGATAAACTGAACCATGAAAGCATGATAGCCACCACCGACATTTTAGGAAAGACCCGGGGCTTTCGTGAGGAGTAGTTTCCTTGTGCTACCTTGACAAATTGCTGTTGTACCCGGAAACTGAGGCGGACGGATACAGCGGGAATGGTGCGAAAAAATAGAATCGGGGCAATTTTTGCTCTCATATGTTGTGTGATAGTATATGTGCTTTCTCTTTTCTCGGCCTTTCGCCAGGACCATACTAGTTCAGGTCCCGAACGTCAGTTATGGCCTGATGCCGTTCCCGTTCTCGTGGATTCGAGCCTTCAGCGTTCCGATTTTCTGAAGATCGCGAAATCGGCAGGCTACGAAAGGGTGAGTCATCGGGGAAATGCAATGGTTCCTCTTTTCTCTTTTCATGGAATGATTAAAGTACCTGTGGAGAATATTGCGGAACATTACGATTCTCTTGATCCGCTTTATGATCCTTTTTTAAAAAAAATTCCGGCACTTTTTAGTGGAAGCATCGATGGACGGGATGCTCAGGTCTACTATATCATCACAAAAGATGATCCGAACACGCTCTTTCGGCGATTGTCCGGGGTGAACAGCCGTTATTCCGGACAATTTGTTGTTGCAGGAACGGGAAGCGGACCTTTGCTCCTCCTTCCTCTTATCTTTCTTTTTCTTGTCGTTTTTTTTGCTTTGGGGCTGGATGCGAAATCCCGTCTTTTCTTTTTTTTAGGGGCATTTCCGGTTGCCGTCTTTTCTTTTGGGACACCTTTTGGTTCTTACGCGGCAGTACTTCTCTTTTCACCGTTTTGGGCTTTGCTGGTCAGCCGAATTCCCCTGTTTTTGAATGAGCGGTTTAGAAGAGGGGCGGATACTTCAAATCTGGAACACGACCTCTTGATGAGAGCGTTTCGGTATCTCCTTTTTTCTGTTCTTTCGCTTATCTTCTTTTTTGTGTTCTCACAGAAAGGGCAGTTAAAGGGCCTGGGGCCCCTTTTCACTTGCCTTTTGGCAGGACCAGCCGTGATTGGGGCCATCATTCTCTGGCACTATGTGCGGTACGCCTCCCGACAGCATGCCCTTTTTGTATCAGTCGCCATAAGCACTACGGGCTCTGGCAAGAAACGAATGCTCCATTTTTTTTCTTCCATCTATACGCGGTGCGGTTTCGTCTTGTTCTGTTCTTCCCTGCTTTTCTTATGGCCTCTGTTTAACGACGGCTCTGCGGCCTCCCTTTCCTTGCCTGCTCCGGCACCTCATTCGGGGGTAGAGACGGCCGCGGGATTTCCCGCTATAGGTCAAAAGGGAGATTCTCTTCCTAATAGGGGGGATTATATTGCCCACTATGCGTTCCACGACGGCTATCTTTTTGGTATGAATTATAGGGTTCCCACCCTCAATGAAGCACTAGAATATGAAAACTATTTCTATATAAACGATGTTCTCTATAGTGAACAGGTAACTGCGAAACTGTTTACAGAGCAATGGTATGAAGATATAATAGGGCAGCAGGTACAAAACGGGATTATCGGCCTTTTTCTTAACCAGACAAATTCGGTACGTCTGAATTATGTCTCTTTGGCTAGCGGAGGCGGCACGGAGCTAAGTGGGGGAAAATTACTTTTTCTGTTGACCGTTGTCCTTGTTTCGCTGGTCTTTTCGGAAATGCATAACATTTTCTCTTCGGTAAAGATGGAGCCGGGATCTCGAACGGTAAGGAGTAAAGAACAAGCAGCATGAAAGGATTATCTACGTTTCCAAAGGGTGGGGTCCACCCTCCCGGTGGGAAGGCTCTTGCATCGGGAAAACCAATCAAGAATGCGGTGCTTTCTTCAATGTTTGTGGTTCCGCTTTCCCAGCATCTTGGAAAACCGGCGGAGTGTATTGTTTCTGTAGGGGACGAGGTCCGGGAAGGGATGCTCATAGCAAAAGCTTCGGGTTTTATCTCTGCCCCGGTTCATTCTCCGGTTCCGGGAACGGTAAAAGAAATACGAGATATTTATCTTCCCAACGGCATGAAAAGCAGTGCGGTTGTGATCGAACTTGCGGGTGCATTCGATCGCCTCGGAAAAGAAGAACGGGCCGGAGACTGGACCCAACTTTCTGCCGAGGCATTGATGGCAAAGGTTGTTGAGAACGGCATTGTTGGACTGGGCGGAGCGACCTTTCCCTCTCATGTCAAGTTTTCCGTTCCCAAAGGGAAAAAAGCCGAGTATTTCGTTGTCAACGGGGTTGAGTGTGAACCCTATCTTACGGCTGATCACCGACTTATGCTCGAACGTGCGGATCAGATCATCGAGGGAATCAGGATTATCAGTCGTATTACCAATGCCGAAAAGTTGGCCATTGGTATTGAGATTAATAAGCCTGATGCCATTGCTTCGATGAAAGCGGCCGCGCAGAAGGCTAAAGTAAAGCTTGA
Organism: Sediminispirochaeta bajacaliforniensis DSM 16054; assembly: GCF_000378205.1. Classification (NCBI taxonomy): domain Bacteria; kingdom Pseudomonadati; phylum Spirochaetota; class Spirochaetia; order Spirochaetales; family Spirochaetaceae; genus Sediminispirochaeta; species Sediminispirochaeta bajacaliforniensis. Next base: position 147,811 of record NZ_KB899415.1, read on the forward strand.
TGTTGTGCCCCTTAAGGTCAAATATCCTCAGGGCGATGAGAAGCAACTTCTGAAGGCTATAACCGGCAGAGAGGTCCCTTCCGGCGGGCTTCCCCTGGATATCGGCGCTATTGTCGCTAATGTCGGAACCGTCCATGCCGTATTCGAGGCTGTGGTATTTAACAAGCCCCTCATTGAGCGGGCGGTGACGGTTACCGGCGGCGCCATAGCCGATCCTCAAAATCTGAAGGTTCGTATCGGAACGCCGATTAAGACCCTTATCGAAGAGTGCGGCGGCTTTACGGAAGAGCCAGCAAAGATCGTCATGGGCGGTCCCATGATGGGGTTTACCATTTACGATCTTGATACGCCGGTTATAAAGGGGACCTCCGGTATCCTTGCCCTGACCCAAAGGGAGGTTCATGCCTCTACCCGGACCTCTTGTATTTCCTGCGGTAGGTGTGTAGCGGCTTGCCCGATGGGCCTTAATCCTACAACCCTCTTCAAGTTGATCGACCACGGCGACTATGCTTCGGCAATGGAATCCGGCTTGATGGATTGTAAAGAGTGTGGTTGCTGCGGCTTTTCCTGCCCTGCCAGAATTCCTCTGGTACAGGGAATGCGGCTCGGCAAGAAGATGGGCCGGAAAAAGAAAAGTGCGTAAGGTCAGGTAGGGATATTATGAGCGAAAAGAATAAAGAAGCTGAAAAAATAATGCGTCTTGTGGAGAGTTCTCCGCAAATACATAATAAACAATCGACTTCGTCTATTATGTGGAGTGTTACATTGGCCCTCCTTCCTGCCGCTGCCTGGGGTATCTACCTCTTTGGCGCCAGGGCCCTGACGGTCTTGCTTGTTTCCATTGCAGCGGCCGTCGTTACCGAGGCAATCATTGCTGCGTTTTTGGGACGATTCACTCTCTTTGACGGGAGTGCTGTGCTGACCGGCTTGTTGATAGGTTTCAACATGCCTACTGCCGTTCCATTCTATGTTCCGATTCTCGGTTCCGTTTTTGCCATTGCGGTGGTGAAGTGGACCTTCGGAGGTTTGGGAGGCAACTGGATGAACCCTGCCCTGGCAGGACGGGTCTTTGTCTTTTTTAGCTGGACTGGGCAAATGACATCCTGGAGTACTCCAAAGACGGTGGTCGATGCGGTGAGCAGTGCGACTCCTTTGGGAATGTTGAAGACCGGCTTGCTCGACTATTCCGGTCCAGCAACCGGCCCTGCCGAATTCCTTAGTTCCAACGGCTTTGTTGGGAGCACCAGCGGTTTGTCGCATTTTTTCGCCCCGCTCTTTGGCGGCGGTACAAGTGGAAAGATCTATGCGGATCTTTTTACGGGGAATGTCGGCGGCTGTATCGGCGAGGTTTCGGCCTTGTTGCTGATCATTGGGGCCCTCTATCTCTTTGCCAAAAAGATCATCACCTGGCAGATTCCCGTTGCTTATCTCGGTTCTTTTGCCTTGCTGGTCTGGATTTTCGGAGGAAACCGATACGGAACAGGCGCCTTTTCAGGAGATGTCCTTTTTCATCTTTTCTCCGGAGGGATCATGCTTGGTGCGCTTTATATGGCAACGGATATGGTGACAAGCCCTCTTACCGGTAAAGGTATGATCATCTACGGGGTGGGAATTGGGTTTCTTACCTTCTTGATACGTTTTTATGGTTCTTTCCCGGAAGGGGTTTCCCTGGCAATCATCTTGATGAACATCTTTGTTCCCATGATCAACCGGTACAACAAACCGCATCGCTTCGGTGTTGAGCGGAAAAGTTTTATCGATCGTTTAAAGGAACAGGCGAACGCGAGGGAGGAAGCATGAACAACCCCATTGTGAAAATCGGTGGAAGACTTGCCTTGATTTGTGCCGTTGCGGCGCTGGTCCTTGGGGCTGTAAATGCCCTCACCGAACCTCAGATCGCCAGGATCAAAGCGGAAAAGCTGAAAGCGGCCTTGGAAACCGTCTCGGGCGGAAGGAAAACAGGTGAAGCAGTAGCTGTAGACAATGATTCTGTGGTCGACCGCTATTACCCTGTATATGGCGATGATGATCAAATCGCCGGCTATGTTTGCCGGCTTCTCGGCAACGGTTACGGTGGCACGATCGTGATCCTTGGTGGATATGACCTGAAGGGAACGGTCCTTGCTGCCAAAATGATGGACAACGAAGAGACCCCCGGCCTAGGAAAAGAGGCTGAGAAGGCATCTTATATGGAAAAATACGTTGGTACGGGAGGCGATAAGCCTGTTCCCGTCAGGAAAAGCATGCTCACGACCGAGCAGTCGGACAGTGTAACGGGAGCCTCCATTACGTTTATGGGGGTAGGCAAGGCTCTTCAGGAAGGGTCCCGCTTTGTAGTGTCCTTGGAGGGGAAATAGCATGTGGAAAGAGTTCACAAAGGGACTGTTCAGAGAAAATCCTATTTTTGTGATTGTTCTTGGACTTTGCCCCACTCTTGGTGTATCTTCCAGGGTAGTTAACGCCTTGGGAATGGGTGCCGGAGTAATTTTTGTTTTGTTGTGTTCAAATATTTTTATCTCTTTGTTGAAGGATTTTATTCCGAATAAGGTGAGAATTCCTTCTTATATCGTTATCATCGCTAGCTTCGTAACCGTCGTTCAGATGGTTATGCAAGCCTTTCTTCCCGACCTTTACGACAGCCTCGGGGTTTTTGTCCCTTTGATTGTCGTCAATTGTATCATTCTCGGACGGGCGGAGGCCTTTGCAAGTAAAAACGGTGTGGGAGCATCCATTCTCGATGCTCTTGGCATGGGGATCGGTTTTACGCTGGCTCTTACGATTATTTCTCTGGTTCGTGAAGTGTTCGGATCCGGTACGATAACCCTTTTTGCTTTCGGCGATTTCGATGGTGTCGTGAGAATTCCCGGCATTGTCGATTCTCCAGCACGGGTATTTGTCCTGGCGGCTGGTGCTCTTCTTGTCATGGGGTATCTAAAGGCCCTTGTCGGAATCATTCAGGAGAAGGGAGGAAAGGGCTGATATGAGTTATCTTGGCATTATTATTACCTTTGTCTTTATCAACAACTTTATTCTGACCCAATTTCTCGGTCTTTGCCCTTTTATCGGGGTTTCAAAAAATCTTGAATCCGCAGTTGGCATGGGGTTTGCCGTTACCTTCGTTATGGCTTTGGCCTCTTTTGCCACATGGGCGATCTACCACCTGATTCTTATTCCGCTGAATATTGAGTTTCTTCAGACAATAACCTTTATTCTGGTCATTGCCTCACTTGTCCAATTTGTCGAGATGGTTATTCAGAAGATTTCTCCGCCGCTCTACAAGGCTTTGGGGATTTTTCTTCCCCTCATTACGACAAACTGTGCGGTCATGGGTATCGCCCTTATTGCCGTACAGAATAAGTATAACGCTTTGGAGAGCTTTGTCGCGGGAATCGCAGCCGGTCTTGGATTCCTTCTTGCCATCGTCTTGATGTCTACGATCAGGGAAAAGCTTGACAATGAATGGATTCCGAAACCCTTTCGTGGGGTGCCTATCGCTTTCATCACCGGGGGATTGATGGCCCTTGCGTTCATGGCTTTTGATAAGGCACTTTTGAACAATCTTCTAGGATAACGGGAAAACGATATGTTACTTCTTAAAATACTTTATGCGTTTTTGGTGGTAGGAATATTGGGTGGCGTTCTCGGAGCAGCGCTTGTGGTCGCCTCAAAATTCTTTTCCGTCAGCAAAGATGAGCGAATACAGCAGGTTGAGGATGCTCTGCCTGGCGCAAACTGTGGTTCCTGCGGGTATGCCGGATGTGCTGCATACGCGGAGGCCATTGCAGCCGGTGAGGCGCCTCTCACCTTATGCGGACCAGGAGGAGCAGAGGCTGCATCGAAAATTGCGGAAATCATGGGCCAGGAAGTCGAAATTTCGGACCGAAAGATGGTTGCTCAGGTCCATTGTCGCGGCACTAAGGAGACTACAAGCTATCTTTATGCCTATCGGGGGCTGAAGGATTGCAATGCCGTGCACGCCCTATTTCAGGGAGACAAGGAATGTAAATACGGATGTCTCGGACTGGGAAGCTGTATGAAGGTTTGTCCGGTTGATGCCATATCCTATGACTCCGGCGGAAGGGTTGTTGTTGATAAAGATGCCTGTATAAGCTGCGGGAACTGCATAGAGGTTTGTCCTACCGGTGTTATGCAGTTCGTACCTTATGAGGCAGATTACATCGTGGCGTGTAACTCGAAAGATAAGGGAGCTGCCGTTAGAAAGTATTGTAGCGTCGGCTGTATTGGGTGTAAAATATGTGAGAAAAAGTCTCCCGAAGGTGGCTTCAAGGTCGAGGATTTTCTTTCTTCGATCGATTATGACAAGATGGGAGATAGAAGTGAAGCGGCAAAGGGTTGTCCTCCCAAATGCATTGTGCGGGTGGATTCTCTGATAAAGGGAGTCGATGAAAAAGCTTAGGCTTATTTTTGGGGTGTTCGGGAGCAAACCGGTTGGAACCGATCCCGAACAGCTTGAAACTGTGTATCAAAAAACCTATAAACCCTTTCTTACCGTTTTATATGAATTCCCTAAAATTCGTAGCTGTCTTCATTTTTCAGGGCAGCTGTTTGACTGGTTTGAAGAGACCCATCCCGAGATCCTGATGGTCATCAGCGAGATGGTGAAGAGGAAGCAACTTGAAATCATCGGGGGAGGGTACTATGAGCCTATTTTCCCGCTTATTCCGACAAAGGACCGAGTAGGTCAGATAGAGCTTTTAACCACCTACATCAGAAAACGTTTCGGAAAGCGTCCCCGGGGCTGTTGGATTCCTGAACGGGTCTGGGAGCCTTCCCTTGCTTCTGTTTTCAGCAGTTCGGGCATGGAATACATCTTTCTTGACGATCGTCATTTTATGAGTGCTGGGCTTCGAGGGGAGAAGATTTACCATCCTTGCATTACAGAGGATCAAGGTAAGACGGTCAGGGTTCTACCTCTGACCTCCCGATTGAATCGTATGATTCCCTTTTCCCCCCCTGAAGATGTTTACGCCAAGATAACTGAGATAGCGTCCTCCGAAGAGCATGACGTGGCGTCAATTATGATTGATGCCGATATGCTCGGATATGTGCCGGGCACGGAAGGTGTTTGTGAGGCAGGCGGATGGATGGATCGTTTTCTTCGACTTATTGATGAGAATCGCGGTGTTGCTATACCCGTACTTCCCGGGCAGTTCGTGAGAAGCCTTGATAGCCTTGAAAAGGTTTATTTCCCGTGTACCGCCTATGAAGAGATGATGCAGTGGCCGCTTCCTCCCGAACAGCAGATGGATCTTGAGTTTGTGAGGAGTCGGACCGAAAAGGACAACGGTTCCATCTATGTAAACGGCGGTTATTTTCGCCAATTCCTTACCCGCTACCCGGAAAGCAATTTGCTGTATGCGCGGATGATGTATACCTACTTGCTGGTGAATCAGGTGCAGAGGGATCGTGCGCGTAAAAAGAGTGCGAGAGAAGAGAGTTGGCGGGGACAATGCAATGCCCCCTATTGGCACGGTCGTTACAATGGTGTTTACGATAACCATTTGAGGAAGGCCGCATACCGGAGTTTCATAACGGCTGAAAAGACCACGCGTGAACGGGGGATTTTTACAACAGCCATACATCCGGTTGATATCGATTTCGACGGGGCGGATGAATATATCTATCAGGGGCAGAATATTAATGCCTATATCCATCGTCGGAGCGGTATGCTTTTTGAATTGGACTATCTTGTCAGCGGTTGGAACTATCTGGATACCATGGCCCGGCACCGGGAACGCTATCACGATGAGAACGATGCACGTCTCGGTATAGATAGCTATCCGAGACGGGCTTTCCTTGATCATGTTTTATATGACGACGTCACCTTTTCCCAATTCAAGACCATGCAGTTTCGGGAGGCTGCTGATTTTATCAATCAACGGTATGATCTTGATGAACTCGATAGAGAACATAAACGGCTCTATCTCCACTGTGGAACATTCCTCCACATGAATGGCGCTCCGATACCGATTTTTTTGAAAAAGGGATATAATTTTTCAAAGAACAGTGTTGAGGTTGAATACACCATTGAAAATCGCTCATCAGTGCCGGCGGCCTTTCTTTTTGCGCCGGAGATTAATCTCTCGCTTTTTGCAAATGCTCAGGAAGATGCTCATTTATTTCTCGGAGACAAGGGAGATGCGGGGGATGGCGCTTTGACAGAGGGCGTCGAACGGGGCGGAATAAAAGAGATAGCACTCCACGATAATCGCAATCATGCCATTGTGAGTATCGTACTCGATTCCCGGTGGGCTCTTTGGTCTTTTCCCATCTTCACCATTGCAGCTGGTTTGCGTGGTAAGCGTGCCGTTTATCAGTCAAATGCTTTTGTCGTGAGGAAAAAGCTTTCCCTTGAACCGGGTGAAAGCTGGAGCGGCATCATCACAATGAAAATAGAGAAAAAATAAACGAACTAATGCAATAGTTTATGTAAGGGCATAAAAGGTGGCATCTATCCAGTTATTGCTTTCCTGTCTGTATGTCTCCCGGGAGAAAAGGAATTCATACAGGGCCTTGCCGAATTGTCCCTGAAAATAGTAGACCTGCCCCATGTAAAAATGTGCTCTTGCTTCTACTGTTTTACTCCTGTGGACGGCAAGAAAATTTCCAAGCTCCTTTTCTGCTGCATCCCACTCGGCATCGGCGAATGATCCTTTGATGATGTTTGAAAGCAAGACACCTTCGGGATTATCTCCCGGACTTTTGTCTATTGCCAGCATCTGGGCCTGGGGGGTGCTCTGACTCGGAGCAGGACCAAGCTCGTTGATTAAATTCTGCACCGCCGTCTCCGTATCTTTCGCAAGCGGTGTATATGTGGGTAGGGCATACTTATCCGGATCCGCCAGACTCTCGCCTGTTTTTACCGATTTTGGAAGCGTCAGATAGGGAAGGGGGCGTATCCTGACATTTCGAAAGCCTTCATTCTGTTGGGTGGTATCGGATAAGGCCACCAAAGCAGCATCTGTTGTTGCGTTTTCTCCAGGTTCGAGTTCAACTTCATCAGACTCCACCAGTTCCTTGTCGACGATTGCGTAGTAATATTCGAGGCCGGGAAGCGGAAAATCGGTTATCGATCCTTGTGAGCTGCTTAGCGACGTCACAAGCGATGCAGAACGTAAACCATTTTTATCGACGATAGGATCTGAACTTCGATAGACCATCACCGCTCGTTCTGGTAAAGAGCTTTTATAGCTAATGTAGACAACTTCACCTGCGACCCTTGCACTAATATCGCTTATATGCGTGGCTCTTTCCTGCAGCGATGCAACCTGAACAATGGAGATGGCGTCATTGGTGATGTTTCTATAAGGAATATACAGCTTATACTCCCTTCCATCGGCGTCGACGGCAAGGACGGCAAAATAGTAGGACCCGGTATCTTGAGGATAGTAGCCGAATAGTTCGATATTCGATGCGACTTCAGCCACAAGTGTCGCGTCTGTCTCTTTGTCGTTGTCAAAGGGGGTGATGCTTCGGTAGATCCGATAAAACGCAATTGGATCGGAGGCATCTTTCCAAGTCAGAATGATTCGATTGGTGTCTGCCATTACTTCGAGATTGGACACGAAAGGTGCGTAGACCGTCGTCGTCTCTTCTGCCCATGAATAAAGCACTGCCGTTAGCAGTAACGTAAATAAAAAGAGCCGTTTCATATCATACCTATCGGCAAAGTTGGGGAAGGGTTTGACACAAAATAGGGATAGAAATACACTATATTTATGTTTGTCGCCGTCACCTTTGATCTTTCCGAAATCGAAAAGAAGCGTGGTATTGAATCGCTTTTACGTGAATATGGCTTTGAAAAGCGGCATGAAGGACTTTGGGAGACGGTTACGTTAAAAGAGCGTTATCTTGCTCGTCTGAAACGAGATATAGACAGATTGACCGATTCATATGATAATGTTCGTCTTTACCAATATCCCATCGATGGCGTATTGGTGGTGACAGGTCTTCAGAATAAGCGGTGGCGGCGGATTGTTGTTCGTCCGTGATATAAACATTATTGAGCGAGGAGATCAGGATGCTGAGTGAACTTGAAATACCGATCGAACAATTAAAAGAAGAAATCTACGACTCATGGAGGCGACTTTGACCCTGAGCAATTGACTCGGGAAATAAAAGCGCTTGAGGCGGAAAGTGGAAGTCCGGAGTTCTGGGAGGATCGAGAACGGGCGGAGAAACGGCTTGGCGAGCTGAAACGGCTTCATAAGCGACTTGATCCATGGAAAGATTTATTGTCTTCATTTGAGGATCTTGAAACACTTTTCGAACTTGCCGATGAAGAACAGGATGAAAGTCAGGAACATGATATTAAAAGGCAGTTGGACGAAATAAGCGATACCTATCGTGGCTTGAATCTAACGGAAATGTTCCAAGGGGAATTCGACGGCAGCAATGCTTTTCTTACCATCCATTCAGGGGCGGGAGGAACTGAAGCGTGCGATTGGACTGCTATGTTGTTGCGAATGTATACCCGTTGGGCCGAACGACGAGAGTTTTCCGTTCAAACTCTTGATCTACTTGAGGCCGAGGGAGGGGTGAAGTCGGTAACCCTTCAGATTAATGGCGATTTTGTTTTCGGCTATCTTAAAAGCGAAATCGGCGTTCATCGGTTGGTACGTATTTCTCCCTTCGATTCTAGTGGACGCCGTCATACATCATTTGCGTCGGTATATATCTCCCCTGTTATCGACGATGATATCGAGGTCGATATCAAACCAGAAGAACTGCGTATCGATACCTATAGGGCACAGGGAGCTGGCGGGCAGCATGTCAACAAGACCGATTCCGCTGTCCGTATTACCCACATCTCCACCGGTATCGTGGTACAGTGCCAGAACGAACGGAGCCAGTATAAAAACAAAGCCATGGCGCTGAAAATTCTACGTTCTAGATTGTATGAACACTATAAGCGGGAGCAGGAGAAAGAACAGGAAAAACATGCTCAGGAAAAGAAAGAGATTTCTTGGGGAAACCAGATACGTTCTTATGTGTTTCAACCCTACACCATGGTAAAAGATCATCGAACGAAACATGAGGTTGGTAATATTCAGGCCGTGATGGATGGTGAGATCGATGATTTTATCATTGCCTTTCTGAACTGGATGCAGACGGAAGGATAGTATGGAACGTCGGCTTCTTCTGGTAGATGATCTTAGCTTTATGAGAAGTGCGTTGAAAGAAATTCTCGAAGAAGCCGGTTTTTCCATTGCGGGAGAGGCTGCCAACGGTGTTGAGGCAATAACGTTATATCGTACGGTGCACCCGTCTCTTGTCCTTATGGATATCACCATGCCGGTTATGGATGGGATTGAAGCCCTCCGTCGTATTCGACGGCTTGACCCTTCGGCAATGGTTGTCATGTGTTCTGCTTTGGGGCAGGAAAAGACAATTCTTCGCGCTATCCAATACGGAGCGAAAGATTTTGTTGTAAAACCCTTTTCCAAAGCGCGGATCGTGTCTGCCGTTGAGAAGGCGTTGGAGTCGGTGGAAAGCCCGTGAGACCGTTTACCCGCGGTTTGTGTTTCTTGCCGTTCCTCCTTTTTCTGCTCTTTGTGAAGACTGGTGACGTCTCTTTGCTTTTCGCCGCTGGTATGAATGAAGAGACTGAGGTTTTAAGCGATCCGCGGTCGAATTGGACGCTACTTCTTCTTACGCCTTCTTCTTCCAATACCGATTACCGGGTCGAGGCCCTGCAAACCGCCTTTACCGATTCTGTTACGAGAGAGATCGAAGCCATTGGCCAGCATAATTTTTTATTTGATGAGTGGGATCGTTATTTGGCCTTTCTTTCTGAGCAAGAGAGACGTTCACGTCGTGAAAAAATAGCGAAACAGGAACGTGATATAGCCGAATATCAGCTTCAGGGTGAGCGCAAGCTGGAAAAAAAGCGTATTGATGAACGGAAAAAATTACAGGATGCCCTTGGTAACCGTATCTCCTATGATATTCCCCTCGCAAAGCCCATCGTTGTTAAAACGCTTCCTTTTCAACGCATTTCGACATCCTGGATCAATAATGAAGATGCCGATGCGGCTCTTGTCTTGGAGGTCAATGCCGTTGGTGAGAAATATCTATATTCCATGGAATTCTGGGCCCCGTTTCTCGGGAAAGAGAAGGTATATCATTCTCTTGTCTCGGGTGGCTCGTCGGTAGAGGCTGTGGCCGAAATACTGACCGATCGTATCAGAGCCTCTCTCGTCGGACGGAGCTGGTCAGCATTGGACCTCACCGGGAAAGGAGATGGCGAAGGGGGGCGAAAACATACCCCGTTGAATCTTTTCCTGGATGGCGAGCGACTTTCTCCATCGGCCACTTCAAATCTCCTTCCCGGAGTCTACAAGCTTACTGTTTCCGCATATGGATATGAGACGACGGAGCAAACGGTTTTTCTCGCCCCGAATCAGCGGCGTCATATTTCTGTTGAGCTCAAACCACAGCAGTCCGATCTATTTACATTACGTACCGAACCGGAAGGGGCGTCCATCTACCTCGACGGAAAATATGTCGGCATATCTCCCCTTGCCACACAGAGTCCGACGGCTCCCTTTCTTGTCGGAATCGTTGCACAGGGGTATCGTGATGTGCAGTTTCCCGTGGAACAGAATGCAGGATCCTATCATTTTTCTCTGGAACCTGCAGGTTATGATCGTCAGCTACTTGTAGATGCGAGTCGGCGGCGTTTCTACAATGCCTTTGGCCTCTTTCTCCTTTCGATTCCCGTCACGATGATCAGTTACGGCATAGGAAGCGATTACGGGATAGCTGCCAATCAGGCAGCGGAAAGCGGAAGTGCCGATCAAAGCGAAATCGATCGCCTGGCTGATAAAAATGGATTATGGTACACTGCTTACATGGGAGGTCTTTTCCTTAATGTTATTCTCGGAACAAATGCCATTTTTAGCTTGGCTGATTATATTGAAATGCATGAATCGGTATACAACGTTGGGAGGAAATAGTTGGCTGGAATAAGTCTTGGAAAGAAGATACGTGGACTTTTGTCGAGGAAAGCTACCCTCGATGAGGCCTTTTATGATGAGCTGGAAGATACGCTTATCGAAAGCGATTTAGGGGCCCGAACGGCCATGGATCTTGTCGATTCCCTCCGTGACTCAAAAGAGGCTCGCGGCATGAGCGAATCCGAAATTCTCGACTATCTGAAGAGGCAGCTTTTACCCTATACCAAGGCTGCGAAGTTTGATTTCCGGGATAAGCAACGGTCTTTGATACTTGTCCTTGGTGTCAACGGCGTCGGGAAAACCACGACAATAGCCAAAATGGCCCGCTATTTTCATGACGCTCAGGGCAAAAGCTGTGTACTGGCGGCAGGGGATACATTCCGAGCTGCAGCCATCGATCAGCTTCTTGTCCATGGAGAAAGGCTGGGGGTTCGGGTCGTTCATCAGCAACCTGGGGCCGATCCGGGGGCCGTAATCTATGACGCCCTCGAGAGTGCCGTAAGTCGTGGCGAAGAACTCGTTTTAGCGGATACCGCCGGACGGATGCACAACAAGGCAAATCTTATCAGGGAGCTTCAGAAAATCCATAAAATCGTCGGTGCGAAGATCGGAACGGAAAATTACTGTAAGCTGCTTGTTATAGATACCACTACCGGCCAGAACGCCCTCCGTCAGGCCGAACTCTTTCATGAGGCCGTTGGGGTCGACGCCCTTGTCATGGCAAAATACGATTCGGCGGCAAAGGGAGGAATCATTATTCCGATTCAGCGTACCCTTTCCATCCCCGTTGCCTTTGTCGGTACCGGAGAAGGTTATGGTGACCTCGCTCTTTTTGATCCGGAGAGCTATCTCAACTCCCTGTTGGGGATCGGTTGACCAAGGTATCGTGGTGTATCGTCGGCTTTTCCTTCTTGCATTATTAGTTTCTTCGGTTCGGGTTTTCGCCTTTGGGCCCCCTTCTTTTGTGAAGAGCGGCCGTTTTCTCAGTAATGCAGTAGGTATTCCTCTTTCTCCTCTTATTCGACAGGCCGGTGAAGGCGAGTATTGGCTGGAGGTAAAAGAAGATGACGGAGGCAGTATCGAAAGGCTTTATCAGGGGAAATTACTGATCGCCGAGCGAACGATCAGTAAGAGCGATCTCTCCGATGACACGCTTCTGATCGAAGAAAAAAGAGGGGCCCAGACTATGTATAAGGCGGAAATAGGCGACGAAGGTCTCTTGTACGAATGGAGGAAGGGAAATGAGGTCCGCTACGGTTATGAGGTGGATGATCCCCATTCTGTACCCCTTCCGTCCCAGCTGAATGGTCGTGACTATTATTACGGACCGGAAGGGGCGCTTTGCGCCGTCGATGGAAAGGGTTATTATTTGCTTTTGCTTCCCGATGGAATCAGTTACGAGGAGCAGGGAAAAGATGCCACTGCCTTTTTTGTGCCCTCTGGGGCCTCTTTCGAGCGTTCTTTGGGCTGGGATTCAAAGGGAATACTTCGAGAGGAACGTCGGGAAGCATTAAGCGATGGATGGCAACGAGTACGGTTGATAGATAAAAAGGGTAACGAGGAAATTCGTCTTTACGATGAACAATCACGGCTAAGGGATATAAGACGAAGGGGGATCGACGGGTATGAGCATTTCGAGTATCTTTATCCCTCCCATTCCGACGAAACTATTCGTCTTCGCTCGGCACTGGTACGAGAAGAGAGCCGCTACCATTTCGCTGCGGAGGGAACTTTCGCTGCAGTAGAAACCCTTCGCTCCGGCTCATTGGTTCAGATCATAAAAAAAGAGGGGGGGGCTTTTATGGTTACGCGATTTCGGGGCGATGAAGAGCTTTTTACCGAACATGTCGATTTTTCCGAGCTGCATCGTTATACCGAGGATTTTCGAACCCTACTGCAGGACTATGTTAGGAAAGGGTATGGCACGCGATAAAAAGAAACGACTTCCAGGAAAGATGTGGATACTGTTTGTTGCTTTTCGCTTTCTTCGAAGCAGGAGAAAAGAGCGAAAAATCCGCCCCTCCTTCTTTTCGATTCTGGGGCTTGCAGTCGGGGTTATGACGCTTCTCTCCGTATTAGCCGTTATGAACGGGTTCCAGCTCGGTTTTATCGAAGATATACTGGAAATCGGCTCGTATCATATCAGGATCTATCAACAGCAGGATGAGGATCAAACGGATCTTCTCGCCCTTCTTCGCGGTATGCCGGAGGTCGAGGCTGCGGTTCCTTTCCTTGATGTCCAAACGATGATCGAAGGGCCTTTTTCCGGCATGTTGGGGTGTAATATCCGAGCACTGCCAACGGATACCCCTGCAATCGATCCGGGATGGGCACGTCAAATGGATCTGGATGATGCCTTTGCAAGCGATGGCGAGCGGGACCTTATCAAACCGGATAGTGTATGGATAGGATCTGTACTTGCGCAAAATCTCGGTATCACCACGGGAGATAGCGTCTCTTTTCTTTCCATGGCAGGCGATTCCTTTCGTGGGCTAGAACCCACTAAGGTTGAGTATACCGTTTCGCTTATTTTTTCCAGTGGTTATTATGAATATGATTCAGCCCTTGCCTTTGTTGCACATGATTCTATTTCTGCAATCGCTTCGGGAAAAGAGAAGATCAATATAGGGGTTAAGCTCAAAAACCGCTGGAGGGATAGACAGTTTATTGAGAAGCTGAATGAAACGGGGAAACTTTTTCCCGGTACGGAGGTGGTTTCCTGGCGGCAATACAACCGCTCTTTTTTCGGGGCCCTTCGAATGGAAAAATTGGCTATGATGTTGGTCATCGGAATCGTTTTTATTGTTGTTGGTGCAAATATGAAGCATTCTCTCGAGCGGACCGTCTGGGAGAAAAAAGAAGAGATCGGTTTACTTCGTTCGGTGGGGGCTCATCCCCGCGATATCCGGTTGATTTTCCTCCTTGACGGAGCGTTTATAGGGAGCATCGGAGGAGGAATAGGGACCGCTTTGGGCCTTCTTATTGCCGAAAATATCAATGGCATTTTTTCTCTCACCGAAAAAATAGTCAACGCCGTTATCGTCTTCTCAGAGAGGCTCCTGATGCCGTTTTTCCAGGTTCGCGGGGAGACCTTTTCATTGTTTTCTTCTACCTATTTTTATCTCCAGGAGGTTCCGAGTCGGGTGATGTACCATGAGGTCCTTATTGTCTTTCTCTTTGCTCTTGCGGCAAGCCTCCTTTCGGCTTGGGTCTCTTCCGGCCGGGTTGCCGATTTTGACCCTGCGGAGATTATGCGCTATGAATAACAAGCGGGGAGAGCAAAGATGAACGCATTGGTGAACGTAACCGGACTGAAAAAGGTCTATAAAAGCGGAAGAGAGCTACTTACTGTTTTCCAGGATGTTTCCTTCGATCTGGGAGAAAAAAGTTTTGTTACCCTTACAGGCGAGAGCGGAAGTGGAAAGAGCACCCTTTTACACATCATAGGCGGCTTGGACCTGCCTTCCGAAGGGAGTGTCGAGGTGGGAGGCGAGCGGATCAGCGAGATGAGTGAGCAGGATCTGACCAATTATCGTAATCAAGTTATTGGTTTTGTATTTCAATTTCATTATTTGCTGAAAGAGTTTACCGCCGTCGAGAATGTGATGCTTCCCGCCTATATGTCGGGTACACCACGACTGAAAGCGAGAAAATGGGCAGAAGAGCTGATAGAGCTTGTCGGTCTTGGTAATAGACGTGAACATTATCCAAGCCAGCTTTCAGGCGGGGAACAGCAGCGTGTCGCGGTCGCCCGGGCCCTGATTAATCATCCTTCGCTTATCCTCGCCGATGAGCCGACCGGTAATCTGGACGAAAAAAACTCTATCATTGTAACCGAACTATTGGCTCGAATCGTACGGGAACAGGGTACGACACTTTTGCTTGTCACCCATAATCCCGAACTGGCGGCCATGGGAGAAGTTAGGCTTGCCCTCGGCGGAAGCGCCTTAATCATAGAGGAGGGACGGGCTTGAACCTTCCTTCTACCGTTTTTGTTGCCTGGCGGTTATTGAATGGGCCTCATGGCAGTAAAAACAGACGTCGCCATGTTGTGGGGGCGATTATCGGCGTTGCCTTCTCTCTTATTCCTCTCATTGTGGTCCAGCAGGTCTCATCCGGAATGATAGAGGGAATTTCCCGACGTTTTCTCGAAATCGGAAGTTTCCATCTCCAGGTTAAGCGTCTCCAGGATGGCGAGCCCTCCTTTGAAAAGGCCGCTGAGGACATCTCTCGGGTAGATGACGTCCTCCTTGCTCTTCCCATGGTCGAAGGGGTGGGCATTGTCTATTCTCCCGACGGCAGGAGTGGCGTATCTGTACGGGGACTTCCCCCGGACTGGCTTGAAAAGGATCGGCGGGCGGCATCATTTCTCAGCTGGAGCGAAGGAGCGTATCGGCTTAACGACAAAAACGACCTCTTGATAAGTAAGGAGGCCGCCAGGACCCTGAACGTCGTTGTCGGTGATGAGGTTACCCTTCTTACCGCCTACAAGATTGGTGGGTTGAAAACCGTTATGAAGCCGAGTCATTTTGTGGTTCGTGGGATTTTTTCCACGGGCTACTATGAATTGGATGCCCTTTCCATCTATATCCCGTATAAACGGGCCCTCTCCCTCTTTCCCGATTCCTGGAGTTCTACCATAGGGGTAAAAATTCATGACCCTTTCGGGGAGTATCAGGATGTAAAACAACGTATTTCCCAAAAACTGCCGGAAAATTGGAGGGTGTACAGCTGGTATGAACTCCAGCGTCCCATGTTTGAAAGCTTCAAAACGACAAGGACTTTACTTGTATTTATCATGATATTGATCGTTATGGTTGCATCGGTAAGTATTACCGCGGCAGTCGTCATGATGATGATGGAACATGAACCGGAAATCGCAATGCTAAAGAGTACCGGGGTCTCTTCTCGCTCGATTGAGCAGATGTTCCTTGGACTTGGCATGGGTATCGGGATCGTCGGTACGATCATCGGTATTGCTGGAGGGCTTCTGATCAGCATTAATATAAATACCATTATCTCGGGGATCGAAACCGGGTTGGGTTTTTTTCGTGAGCTGCTTCTTCATCCCCTTGCCCTATTGAATGGAGAGAAAGCGGCTTCGTTAGTTTTATTCAATCCTGATTACTATTTGGAAACTATTCCGATTGATATTCATATCGGTGAGGTCCTGTATGCGGCTATTTTTGCCCTATCCTTTGCTACAATTGGCTCCTGGTTGCCTGCTCGAAAAGCAGCTAGGCTTAAGCCCCTCGACATTTTCAGGAAGCATTAGGTACAATAAGAAACTATGAAATGTGATATGTGTGGAAAGAATGAGGCCATCATTCATGTTCAGCAAATTAGCAACGGGGAGCTGAAAGAGATCCATCTCTGTGCCTCCTGTGCAGGCAAAAGTGGAATCGTTGCCACCACCGACGGCAATAATGCCGCTTTAGATTTGGGGAATCTCCTCGGTGATGCATTGGGGACGCTTTTTGCCGAGGATAAGGGGGGACATGAGAATTTCCCCGAATGCTGTCCGTCCTGCGGCACGACCGCCGATGAGATCAAAGAAAATGGAAAAGTCGGATGTCCCGACTGCTATTCTCAGTTCCATTCCCTCATCCAGGCTATGCAGGAACGTGAGATGACCCCGGCGGCTTATCGCGGGAAGATTCCAAAGCGCCTAAAAACCTTTAAGGCCTGTCTGATCGATAAGGCCCTGCTACAGTCTCAGCTTGAAGAGGCTGTGGCAGGCGAAGAGTACGAACGGGCGGCACGTCTTCGAGATGCGATATCGAGAATCGAGAACGGATTGTAATGGACGGACAAAACTTTTCCTTCCCTCGCTGGGGTACCGGAGAGGCTTCCGATATTGTTCTTCAGGTGACATCGGAGCTGCGGCGGAACCTTTCTTCGTATGCCTTTCCCGATGCCCTTGATGAAGAGGGTCGAAAAACGGTGGCGGATTCCATTCTCGCTGCAGCCGTGGATCTTCCCCCCTTTGAGGGAGTAGACGGTATGCCGCCTTTGCGCAGGAAAATGTTTCGGGATGCGGGACTTCTGAGTGATCCTCAGGCCGGAGACCGGAGACTCTTCTGTATGGATGCCGGAGGATGGCGGTGGTGTCTCCTGTTGGATCGTGACCACATTGCAATCTCGGGACGGTGTCCCGGTATGGAGCTGAAGCAAAGCTATGTATTGGCGTCTGAATGGGAGGAAATACTCGAGAAGAAACTCGATTTTGCTTTCGCTCTTGACATGGGGTACCTTCTTTCCGATATTTCGGCAAGCGGTAACGCCCTCTTTCATAGTGCCTGGCTCTTCCTGCCTGCTTTAGGCTGGAACGGGAACCGAGAAGCGATCTTTCGAAGTTTAATGGAAGAAGGATACTGGATTCGTGGGAACGCGAATGGAGAGAATGAAGAGGAAGAAGAACTATTTGAAATAGGTACCGAATATTCTTTCGGAATGAGTGAAGATGAGAGTATAAATAAATTTGCACATATGCTAGAATTGCTAGTACATTATGAGAAGAAAACACGGAGGATGATTGACCAGGAGCGATTATCTCTGGTCAAAGATCGCGTATTCCGTGCTTACGGGATTGCCGCTTCGGCTGAGCGAATTGACGCTGCTGAGGGACACCGCCTTGTTCTTTCTCTATTGCTCGGCGTCTCCTTCGGACTTGTCAAACTTCCGCCGGAAAGGCTTGTGGAGTTGCTTTGGCTTGCGGGCGATGCAACCGTTCGTTTCCGGAATAACGGTAATCCGGGAGTCGAGCGGATCGACTATATCCGGAGTAGACTAGGAATTGATCGCTTGATTGGAGGTTTTGATGTTTAAGGGCTTGACCCAGAGAGCACAGCGCATATTGACTATCTACGCTCAGGAAGAAGCAAAACGATTTCATTCCGACCAGCTGCTCCCTGAGCATATTATTCTGGCTCTGTTGAAGGACGGGGAAGGACTGGGATATCGTGCCTTGCAGGTGATTAAAGTCGATCCAGAAGAGCTTCAGATAGAGCTTGAGAAGAGTATTCCCCGCAAACATGCAGGTTTTATTCTCGGAGATGTACCCCCCAGTCATCGAGGGAAAAAGCTCCTTGAAGATTCGGCCGAGGAGGCCCGCGCTCTCGGACATGAATATATCGGAACCGAGCATCTTTTGCTTTCGGCATCTAAAGAGGCTGGAAGTGTCGTCCAGCGTTTTCTTGCAAAGCGGAATATCGGTGTGGAAGCAATTCGCCAAACCATCGCCGAACTGCGGGGAAGCGGGCGGACAGAGCGTCCTGCCGGCAACACCGTTATCGGATCATCTGGTTCCGAACAGGCGGAAACCCCGAACTTGGGATTCAGAAAACGGGGGGGATCGGCCCAATCGAAAAAAGCGACACCGACATTGGATGAGTTTTCCCGCGATATGACGAAGTTTGCTCATGATGGGAAACTCGATCCCGTGATCGGTAGGGATTTTGAAATACAGCGTGTCATTCAGATTCTTGCTCGCCGTACTAAGAATAATCCTGTCCTTATCGGTGAACCCGGGGTTGGAAAAACCGCCATCGTCGAAGGGCTTGCCCAAATGATTGAGGACAGCTCCGCTCCCGAAGTTCTTTCGGGAAAGAGGGTGTTAACGCTTGATCTTGCTGCTCTTATCGCCGGCACCAAGTATCGCGGTGAGTTCGAGGAACGACTTAAGAGGGTTATGAAGGAGATCCAGAGCGCAGGGAATGTTATTCTTTTCATTGATGAGCTTCATACGATCATCGGGGCCGGTGGTGCCGAAGGTGCCATTGATGCTTCCAACATGTTGAAGCCTGCCCTTAGCCGCGGAGAACTTCAGTGCATTGGAGCAACGACCCTCAACGAGTATCGAAAGCATATTGAAAAGGATGCGGCCCTGGAGCGTCGTTTCCAGACCATATTTGTTGAAGAGCCTTCCGTTGAAGAAACAATTGGAATCTTGGAGGGAATTCGGGAACGATATGAGGAACATCACAATGTTTCGTATAGTGACGAGGCCCTGGAAGCTGCTGCTCATCTCTCACATCGCTATATCAGCGACCGATTTCTTCCCGATAAGGCAATCGATCTTATTGACGAGGCAGGATCTTTTAAGCGAATTCATAATACGGTGCGGCCGAAGGAACTCATTCAGCTTGAGGAAGACATTGAACGTCTCACCGGAGAAAAGATTGCATTGGTCAATAACCAGGATTATGAAAAGGCTGCTGCGGTCCGGGATGATGTACGCCGTCTGAAAGGAAAGGTTGAAGAACTTCAGAGTCAGTGGAAAAGCAATATGCGCAGCGAAAGAAGTAATGTCGGTCCTGAAGATATCCAGGCTATTGTTTCACGAATAACCGGTATCCCTCTTGCACGGATAGTACAGAGTGAATCGGAGAAGCTGCTGAAAATTGAGGAAGAACTGCACAAGACCGTTATCGGACAGGATGAGGCCATCTTTGCTATCGCGAGTAGTATTCGCAGGTCGAGGACCGGCCTCAGTAGTCCGAAGCGCCCTCTCGGTTCCTTTATCTTCCTCGGCCCAACCGGTGTCGGAAAAACCCTATTGGCTAAGACTCTTGCACAGTTTCTCTTTGGTGATGAAGAGGCCCTCGTGCGGGTGGATATGTCCGATTACATGGAAAAGCATAATGTGAGCAGACTCGTCGGAGCACCTCCCGGCTATGTCGGTTATGAAGAGGGAGGCGTCCTTACCGAGAAGATTCGCCGACGCCCTTACAGTGTCATCCTGCTCGACGAGATTGAGAAAGCACATCCGGATGTATTTAATCTTTTGCTGCAGGTACTTGAGGAAGGCGAACTTCATGATAATCTCGGGCACAAGGTCAGCTTTCGCAATAGCGTGCTTATCATGACCAGTAATGCTGGTGCCCGTGAAATCAGTAAAAGTGGGGCTCTCGGATTTCAAGCCTCCGAGGGTGTCATGAGTCATGCGGAAATCAAGGCCTCCGCTATGAATGAATTACAGCGTAGTTTCCGTCCCGAATTTATCAATCGTGTCGACGAGATTGTTGTTTTCACGAGCTTGAAGCGGCCGGAGATTCGAAGAATTCTCGATATTCTTCTTTCCGAAATCTCACTTCGCCTGCTGGAAATGAATATCATTCTTGAGGTAAAGCAGAGTGCAAAAGACTATTTCATCGATAAGGGCTATGATGTCAAATATGGTGCGCGTCCGCTACGTCGTGTTTTGCAAAAGGAACTTGAAGATCCGCTTTCTATGGAAATGCTGAAAGGCCGTTGCGTCTCCGGAACCCATATGATAGTCGGTATCAGAAAAGGGGAAATCCATTTTACGGCCCGGCAGCCCCAGGTAGTAAAAGATCATGCAGGGATCACTCAATAGCTTATGGATCAACAACAATCTTTTTTTGATTTCGCGGCCCCGCGGTTGGGGGAGTTGCTTCCGCAGAATGTTGAGTTTGTTTCCTTCGATTTTGAGACAACAGGCCTTGATTCGTTTCGCGATCGAATTCTTGAAATAGGTGCTGTTTCTTGGCGGCAAGGTAAAACAAAAGAGACCTTTAGTTCTTTAGTACGTCCAGGAATACCTGTACCTCCTGCATCCACGGCTGTTCACGGTATCACAGATGATGATCTTCTCGATGCCCCGGATGAAAAGGGAGCTCTTGTTTCCTTTCTTAGATTCATTGAGGGTAAGGTTGCTGTTGCTCATAATCTTCCCTTTGATTATGGTTTTTTGGAATCATCTGTTGATCGACTTGGACTCTCTTTGGGGGATACCCTTTTCGTCGATACCCTAACGCTCTCCCGAAGGGTGTATCCCGGGCTCCCCAGTTATGCGCTAGGAAACCTGATAACGTTTCTCAATCTTTCCCAGGAGGATGCGCATAGGGCCCTCTCGGATGCCAGCGATTGTGGCAGGCTTTTCTTTCGCTGTCTTGATGAAGACAAGCAGATGCTGAAGATGACGATTGATGAATTGATTACCTATTCCAGGAGCAGGAAATATAAGCGATGAATCTTGAATGCTTTGTACTCGGAACGGGAGGCATGATGCCGCTTCCCGGTCGACATCTCACTTCAGCATTATTGAGGCGGGATGGCGACCTTTTTCTTTTTGACTGCGGTGAAGGTACCCAGGTCTCTTTACGAAAACTTAATCTCCGTTGGAAGAAGATTTCGGCAATTTTCATAAGTCATACACATGCCGATCATGTGACCGGATTACCCGGAATCATGATGCTTTCGAGCCAAGTCGATAGAGAAGAACCTCTTACCATCATCGGCCCGCCTAAAATTAGGGAGTATGTTGAAACGGCGAGGAGCGTTCTCGATATGTATATTAATTACGAAGTCATCATAAAGGAGATTGACGCTCCCTGTGAAGTATACCGCGGGGAGGGGTATGCGGTTCGGGCATTTCCTCTTCTCCATTCCAAGCCCTGTGTCGGTTATGTCCTGGAAGAGGATACCAGACCGGGGATTTTCCATCCTGAGCGGGCGGCTGAGCTGGGGGTCCCCAGGGGCCCTCTGTGGTCGCATTTGCAGCGGGGTGAGGTTGTCCAGGCGAGCGACGGCACTTCCGTTTTCCCTGAACAGGTAATGGGGGATAAGCGTTCCGGCCGGAAGTTTGCTTATGTTACGGATACCAAGTACATCCCCGAGATCGCCTCTCAGGTTTCCGATTCCGACCTTCTTATCTGTGAGGGGATGTTTCTCAGTGACCTTGAGGAGAGCGCCGCTGAGAAAAAACATCTTACGGCAAAGCAGGCTGCGACGATTGCCAAGGATGCAGGCGGTATTAAAAGAATGGGACTCATTCATTACAGCCCGCGCTATACAATGCGCGATTTGCGTACATTACTAAAAGAGGCGAAGACGGTTTTCCCGGAAACGTTTCTTACAGAAGATCAACAGCAAATAGAAATACCCTATGATGATTAGTTAGCTTACGGCGTGGGCCTAAGAATCACCGGGATTCAGAACAGCCGGAACACCGCCTTTTTTGGCCAGGTATTCTCTGAACTTGCCAGGATCCGGACGGAAACCGATAATGTTACTTTCCATATCATTCTTGGCACGCTTTAAGGCGATGGACGCTTCTTTGATAAGCAATTCTCCTTCTATCAACCGTCCGCTACGACTACTGAGACCGGCAAAAAGAGAAACTCCCTTTTCATTTTCTATCTTATCAAGAAAATCTTTCAATTGGTCGATGGCCCCGAGCAACGGGGTATTTGGAAGGATAAGGGCGAAACTTGTAACATCAAATTCAAAGGTCATGTCACGCATCGGAAAGATCCTTGAAAATTCATCGGCGAGGTGACGATATGCTTCGGTCTCCACTGGACCGCAATCAACAATGGCCAGACTCAACTCTTGCTCGAAACTTGCCGAACGTTTAAGTTCATTTGTTAAACGGTCGGTTAGAAAATCCTCCCAGCAGAGTCCGCTCCGTGGGGAATAGAGAGATACGCCCGTTTCATTGGCTTCAGGCACAGGCACTGCTTCCTTTGTTTCTGTTTCTTCGGTATGCCTTTTTTTCGGTAGTATCTGGGGTTTCGAGCCATTTTCCCGCCCGACCGCATCAACCGCTTCCGATGATTTCTGGGTTCCAAGGAGGATGACCAATAACACGGCAAAGACAAAAGTGGCGATAAAGAGGGATCGGAAAATCAAAAACAACTGATTCGGATCAATGAGCGCATAATAAGCCGTAGCGGTAAGCTTCTCTTCCCGAATCGGCGAACGTTCCTGGTAGGTAACGGACGGAAACGTGCCGGGTCTGAAAGAAATATCACTGCGATTAAGCGTTGAACTGTGCGGAATACTTGAAAGAAAGGCAGCAGTTCTGGCATAAAGATACTCAACGGCCCCATCGTCCTTCGTTACATAGAGCAACTGGAGGGATCTATTTCCCTCTGCAAGCGGACGAAGATTGGTGGAGATTTCCTTTCCTGAAATGGTATCCGTAGCAAGCATTGAGAAGGCTCTCCCGCTTAGGGTTGCAAAATGCCGGGCGGAACCACTCTTGCTCTTATGGATGGTCAGTGTCAGAGAGATCACAAACCATGCAAGAAGAAAGATGAGGACAAAGACAGCAATTCCGATTGTTGTACGCGCCGTGCTCTTTTTCATGGGCCTTATTATAAACAAAAACCTTTGCGAATGTAAGTTATTCTTTTATTATTGTACATATGAAGGGGAAAAAAGTACGTAAACGAGGCTTACCGACAGGATGGTATCCTAATCTGGAACGTGAGGTGATCAAGCAGATCACGGATTGGGAAGCCACTGATGCCGAGTCACACCTTGATAAGGTCTTTGCGTCTATTATACCTCATGCCGGGTGGACATTTTCCGGAGCCCTTGCCTGGAAAGGGATACGTTTATTGAATGAGGATGCCGAGTCTGTTATTGTTGTCGGCGGGCATCTTTTCGCTGGATCTGGGATCTTGATGGCCTTTGAAGATGCGTTTGATACACCTCTCGGCCTTATCCCGGCAGATATCGGCTTTCGTGATCTTCTGCTTGAGGAACTTTCGGGAAAGGTATCTGTTCGTGAGGATACAAGCATCGATAACAGTGTTGAGATTCACTTACCGTTGATAAAGTATCATTTTCCTAAGGCTAAGCTGATTTGGTTGCGAGTAGGGTCTGGTGATGAATCCCTCGTTTTAGGGGAGTGTGCGGCTCGGCTTGCGATGGCTGAGGGAGGGGCAACCGTTATGATCGGCTCTACCGATTTGACACATTACGGCCCTGACTATCATTTTATGCCTGCCGGAACAGGAGAAGAGGCCTATCGGTGGGTAGAAGCCAATGATGCCGAAATGATAGAAAAAATGGTCAGGATGGAAGAGCGAGAGGTCCTTAGGCGGGGGGAAGAGGATCGTTCTGCCTGCTCCTCAGGTGCTGCTGCGGCCGTGATTCGATTTGCTCGTATGATCGGAGCGATGAAAGGTGAGAGGCTTGCCTATTCTAATTCATATACGCTCTACCGTGCCCCCTCCTTCGTCGGATATGGTTCCGTTGCCTATGGAAGGTAGGAGTCTATAACCTCGAGTGTCCATGCTTTTGCTTTGTTGAGGATTTTTGCACCGGGAAGGGTTGTTCTGCTTTGTGGTTCTTCTTTTCGAATAGCGGCACATGCAGGGAACAGAGTGAAGCTCAGCTCCCTCTGTGTAAGTGAAAGATGCGCCATATGTGCGGTAAACGATACATCGGCCTTCGGAAGGGTCGCGACACGGGCACGATACTCACGAAGAAAATCATTCCATGAACCATTGCTTTTTCCTGCTGAAAAAAAGGTTCCAACGATGTTGTTTTCCCGGCGATGCCTGACGGACGATGGAATATCGATCGGCAGGCCCTCTCCTGCATGATGAATCAGTTTACTTCCTATTTTACCGGAGAGTAAGGCCAGTCGGTTACGATAACTCACCATAGGTCTGGTGGTATATCTGATTTTTTTACCCACATATTCTTTTGTCAACGTTTCGTTGCGAAAAATGAATTCGATAAATTGATGTTCGGCAGGAAGGATCCTTTCCGATTGCGAGTGGAAGAAGGGATAGAGGTAGGTGCCCCTGGCGTAGCTTTTTCCCTCCGGGTAGGAAAAATCGGCTCCGTAGATATGAATCTCTTCGGCACCGAGACTGTTTGCCAGAGAGACTGCTGCATGGCTTACATTTCCCCCCGATGTATCGATAACGGGGAAACGACGCCAATGGGCGTTGAGATACTGGCTAAAGGGATGACCGCTTGTAAAAAAGAAGGGGCGATCCGAAAGCCTTGAGAGAAAAATGGGTGAGGCGAGATCAAGGACAAGAGGAATTTCTCTTGGAAAGCCTTTAAGAAAATGGTGATAGGTGATGTGCTGGCAATCGATGGAAATGACAAGATCGGGATGGATATCCTCCTGAAGGAGCGCTGGTAACGAGGTGTCTGTGGCGATTAATGTATCATCGCGACCTCGCTGCTTTAACAGGGGAATAGCCTTTTCAAGGCTGGGCCCGGCCCCCGTTATGTGTGCCTTCCGTATCGGCGGGATTGTCGTGATTGCATGACCGGCTGCATCAAGATTCCGTACCGAGTTGGTAAACCATCGCTTACCGAAGTAGGACTGGACCGAGTAATCTTCAGAAAGTGATTCTATTGTTCCTGCGACTACAGAAGCAACCGTATCGAAGAAGGATTTTGCTGTTTTTGTTCTGCTACGGAGAGGGAGCACACGAAGGTCTCCGGAGACGGCCGGAAGATAGGATTCCAGAAGCGTTTGTTCCACTTCGGCCTTGTCGGGCTCCACCAGCCATTGTACCCGGGGGTCGAGAATGAGTTCTTTCAAATCAAATTCAGAAGCAATCGATTTTAGAAATGAAAGGCTTTCTTCTATGATAAGAATTCCCGAAATATCGTTCCTGCGGAGGTACGGGGCAATATGATATCCCCCTGCAAATCCGAGAAAAAGCAGAAAACCGCCTGCCGACTGATATTCGTAAAAGCGTTCACCCTCACGAATGGGGTCAACTTTGGAATGAAGGGGAAGCTGTGCCCCTTCGTGAAACAAAAGGGGAACCTTACTACCCCTCTTTGATCGTATGAAGGTGAGCTTCGGTGTAGAGTTCGCCTTCCCCAGTGCGATGGAAAGTTTGGGATCAACGGAGCTGAAAGCAAACATATTTCGTTCAAGGAAGGTGCTTTTTGACATGTTCGATCATCTCCTCGATAGGCACTATTGCTTTTCTGATGCGTTCTTTTGAGACATCATGCAGATCACAGTCGATCATGGTAAAAAGGTTGATAAGTCGGTGTTCTTCAATACTTCGCTTGCTCGGTGCTAAGGAAAGGAGTGTACGGAGTTCTTGATCCCGAAGCTGTTTCATCGTATTGAGTCTATTTTGAAAGTTATTCAAAACTATTGTTCGGATAATCTCGAAATCGATGGTCCTGGTTTTATACACAATACTGTGCTGACCGGATACTTCATTCGCGAGGAGCTGTTCCAAAAACGTAATCTCTTTATCTCCCGGAAGGGGAATCGAGCAGGATGATCTAATACGACTGATGTCTTTGCCATCCGTTCGATTGGAAAAAAAACGGGCATAGAGCGAAAGAGCGTTTGAACTTTTTTTCAGGCCGGATCCTGAAAATCCCTGTTCAAGCGAACGGATGAATCGCCTGTGCAGTTCCGGTTCATAGCGATAGATTCCCGAGGCGATAAGTGGATCGAAGGTGTGCGGCTTGACATGAAAACGAAGATCAGATGCGGCAAGATCCAAGCCGACAAAGAAGATGGGTCCTGCAGCAATCTGATTCAGAAGATCAAAGGCATTTGCAGCAACGGTTCCGCGGGCGGGTAGGTGAATGAGCGATGGACTTTCGGCGGCAAAAGGAGAATCTTCTTCGATAAACAGCCCATGCACATATCTATCGTTTTCCTCCTGCTTCTGATGAAAAGGGGCCGATGTCAATGAAGAGAAAAGAATCGGTTTTTGTTTTTCTTTCTGCACGTGGGATAGGTTGTGAAGATGAAGTGTGGCCCAGTACCCAGCATCGGCATGCATAATAAGATCTGGAGAAAGGCCTGCTTCATGAAGTGCTTTCAGACTTGAAGGAAGAGCACAAAGAAAGTAGAAATCCCTATACCGGGCGAGCAACGGAATAAATTCCGACAAACCCGGCCCCGATGCAGCTACAATCGTCGGACCCTGTATCGAGGTTATCATGTGTAAGGGCCCTTGCACATAGTCGAAGGCTAAGTGGGCAAGGCCGTTTTTTAGCCATCGGCGAGCAAAAACACGACTGGTAGTATAATTTGCCGAAAGAAGGTCCGCTCGCTCTGTTATGACTCGGATGACTTCCTTACTCCACCCGGGATAGGCCCGGAGTACCGGACTCCAGTGGAGAACGCGCAAATCTTGAACGGCATGATCAGGAATACAGTCGTCAAGAAACAACTGTAGCGTGGCAAGATTCTTATCTTCCCACCGATACATTCCTTTTTGCACCATCTCATCGGGAGAAACGTTTGACTGAACTAATCCTCGTTCCGGTGAAAGAGAAATGATATGCGCTTGCGGAAATTTCTCATGTATCGCAGTAGCGAGGTAAGCAAAAAGATCGCCAATAATGATTATCCAGGAAAAAAGGGAACATGGAGAGAGCCGTTCGGCAAACTGGTAAGCTTCGCGGAGGGGATCATATTTTGAGTGGATCAAATAGTTCTCGATTTGAGCCGTTAACGCACCATTTTTGGAACGAAAAAGCCGAAGGGCACTCTGATTCATTTCTATTTTTGATCGATCTCAGGAAAAAGTTCCCTCACTGAAAGGCCGTCGTCCGGCAGCTGAGCCGTTGAAAAAGGCAGCTGAGGAACTTCATGTAACGGACCGAAACGAGAACGAAGGGCTATCGTTGCCTGGTGAATGACAGTTCCCAACCTTTGCTGCGAGATCGATGGCATAAGAACCAGTATATGTGCTTCAGCAAGCTCTATTACCTGGCTGTCTGGAAAAGATTCTGTAAGTTGGCCTCTGGTAAAAGCCACTCCACGGTGAAGCAACGCAAATGGATCGGCGTTTTCATTACGTTGTTTTAAAAATTGCAGGAGCTGTGAGCACTCTATTAAGGCTACGGAAACGGATCCGTGCTTTTCCGTTAATGCGGTGACAATGCCGTTTGCCTCTTCGTGACTGTGAATATGTTCTTCACCGTCGGAAAAAAAGAAGCTTGAATCTTCTATCCCTTTGAGAAAATGCGAGGGAAAGGAGGGCGGAACCGTAAAGAGGTAATCGTCGCCCTCTGTTATAAGGATTAAAGCAAAGAGCGCGGCTTTTACGCGTCCGGGAATTAGCAATATCCGGTCCAACATCGAAAATTCCCGTATAGAAAAGTAAGGTCGGAATTGAGTAACTTGTGATGTCCTGTATACCTGAGGCCTCTCAAGGTCGTAGTCGTGAAGAGGAAAACGAAGTCGGCGAATTGTTGTCACATCGTAGCCACAAGATGCGACATGTACCAAAGAGGTCGTGTCCTGGTCAAGAAGGAGAAGCGCTCCCTTCTCAACCCGGAAACTTTCTATGAAACGATTAAATAAAGGAGCCGGAGCGTCAATGGTTTTCGGAACGGCCAGTACCGAATCGGTAAACGAAGAATCTGCCTCTTTAAAGAAAACTTCTCGTTTTTTCAATTCGGCAGCGGATAAAAGCCCGCCGCCCAATTGCGAATCTCTATCGGTCATGCGTTTAAGCCAAGTTCATTGAAGAGCCGTTTATATACCTCAAAGTGTTCGGAGTTTGCAAACTCCTCAATCTTTTCTTCCGGAAGACTCTCAAGAAGGTGATCCATGTAACTAAGTACCGATTTTATCTCTTCTTTTAGTTGAGGGGACATCTCGTCGACCTCGACAGACTCCTGCATCTCCGGCAACTCGATATCGATGGGTACGGATTCCGACGGCTCTGCAGCAATCGGTTCTTCGCCTTCTTCCTGCTCTTCCATAGGAAGAATATCATCCTGGTCGATAAGAAGTTCTTCAGTTTCAGGGACTTCAGTCTCAACCTCTTCCAGGCTTATCTCTTCGGGCAGCTCTTCTTCTTCGATCGCTTCTTCCTGCAAAGGTTCGATTTCCGCTTCAAGGTCGAGGGCTTCCAGTTCGGGAGCCTCTGCCTCTGCCTCTGCGGGGACCTCTACATCTTCGAACGGCTCTTCTATCTCGTCGAGAAAATCTTCCGGTGCGGCTTCGGGTTCAAGAGATTCCAGTTCGATCTCCGGCTCAAGCTCAACTTCGGGTTCGACCGGCTTTTCGTGTTCAATCGGTTCTTCGTGTTCCGGAAGGTCGAAGTCGGTCAAGCCGTCGATATCGCTCTCCAGGTCACCGAGGTCAAGCTCCTCTTCGGAGGTTTCAAAGTCGCTGAGGTCGAGCTCTTCGATCTCGGGAAGATCGTCGAACTGATCGAGTTCAGTCTCGCTCTCGTCGGCGGATTCGGATTCGGGTTCTGCT